>JBOFDD010000358.1:0-2181 GCA_051646645.1 Bacteroidales bacterium
GCTACTTTACCGCCAAATACTAAACTTGAGGTATATAGAGAGATGCTTCCTGATAAATGGGAAAAAGAAGCTAAGGTTGAATAAAATCAATCTTAGCTTCTTTTTTGCTTATGCAATGACAATCGCGGATACGCTTACGTTTGTTTTTCAATTGCCACAATTGCCACATTGCCACAAATCAGGTTACAAACCCTTTTATATATTGATTATTAAGAATTTAATCATTTTTGAGTTGTGTAGATTGTGTGTAGATTGACTCCCGGTGTGTAGATTGAAAAATTTGAATCTACACACCTCAAGCTATTATATATCAAATAATTAATACACCTGTGTAGATTGTGTAGATTCATAACCACAAAACCCTGTGTAGAAAATAATCTGCCAGTAGCAAAATTAATTTACCTACTTGCTAAATGAATTTAGCTCCTTGCAAAGCATCGGTTTGCAAGGAG
This sequence comes from Bacteroidales bacterium, assembly GCA_051646645.1. Taxonomy (GTDB): domain Bacteria; phylum Bacteroidota; class Bacteroidia; order Bacteroidales; family UBA7332; genus UBA7332. Next base: position 453 of record JBOFDD010000358.1, read on the forward strand.
CTAAAAAATATTACTCCGAACTCAATCCGAGATACGTACCAAATATCCGGCACATCCGTATATTTTAATTCATTCTTACCTTTAATTTTGTTCATTTAAACCGTGAATTATAAAAGCGCTCCCGAGCGGTTATCATTCCGCTCCGGAGCGCTTTCATTTCGCATGCGCATCGGAATTACGCCCCATGCGCATGCGAATGTATTCCGATGCGCATGCGAAATATAAATGATACGGTTGAAAAAAAATAAATCATACCTTCGAAAAAACGAATAGCTCCTTTATTCTTACTAATAAATACGGTTGTATCCGGTGAAACATACCTATAAATGCTTCAGATTCAGCTATTGTAGGGCAACATGGCATGTTGCCGTGGTGCAAAACACATCCGGATTTCCTTTGCCAGCGGCTGTTCGCGTAGGGAAAGCTGGCGGCTTTCCGTGGTGCAAAATTGCAGAAAATTGCAAACAACCATACGGTTTTGCTATACTCTGTGTGTTGGGTAATTCGGAAACATGCTGCAAATTATCAGCACGGAAGGCCTGGCCAGCCTTCCCTCGTATCTTTGTAAAGTCAAATTAAACGAGTATATTTATATATCAAAATGTAAATCAATATTAAATACATAAGAAAGGATAAGGCAACGAGAGCCTTCCCTTGATAACTTTAAAAATAAGTATATCCTTTTGTAGATTATGAGCCTTATCTTTTTCTTTTCAATGAGTCTGAATAGTATCTTAGGAATAGAATTTATGATGTCTGTATCCTGCATATTCGAGAGTAGATTATGTGAAAAGAAATCTTATTATTTAATCAAATAAACTCCAGTAAACAATGAAAAAGAGGTATTAAAAATGGCAATGGGGATTGATGTATCTAAAGACAAACTGGATACATGTGTCATGTCGGTTGACTCTGATTTTAATCAAAAGATTGTTTCAACCAGATCATTTGATAATTCACCATCAGGAATATCTGCTCTTATTGAATATTGGAATAAAAAAAGCAGTAATGTAGCTAATAGGGTTATGATAATGGAGCCTACCGGGATCTATCATGAGAACCTGGCTTATAAAGCTCATTCTTGTGGATTAATTGTTTGCATTGAATTAGCGAATAGGATCGCTCACTTTATTAAATCACTAAATATAAAGACAAAAACAGATAAATCAGATTCGATTGCCATTGCTCGTTATGGAGCTCAAAATAATGTAAAATCATGGTCTCCTTACAGTAAAAATGAATTGAACCTAAAACATCTTACAAGGTTCAGAGACAGTGTGCTAAAAAGCCTTATTTCAGCTAAAAACAGAGAGCATGCTTATGCTATTGCGCATGAAACTGATGAGTATATTCTGGACTCTGTGAGAAGAGAAATACAGTTTTATGAACAGCAGAAAGCTGATATAGATAAGAAAATACAAGATCTTATTAAATCAGACAAGGTATTATCTCATAAGGTGAATATACTAATGTCTATTCCGGGTGTTGGGATTGTTACTACAGCGACAGTTATTGCAGAAACAGGAGGGTTTCAGACATTTGACAGCATACGAAGTCTTGTTAGTTATGCCGGATTGGATGTGGCTCACAAAGAGTCAGGAGGTAGTTCTAAAGTAAGCCATCGGTAAACCCCGTATAGGTTGGCTTTATATTCTCATTTAATTTTACCAAAATTTTAAACCGAAGAATATGAAATACCTATCAATCCCTGAATTCAAAATCATTTTTG
>JBOFDD010000359.1:0-4833 GCA_051646645.1 Bacteroidales bacterium
ATGAAGAAAGAGTACAAAAAGCAGGCACATTAAAAAAAACAGACCATCCTGCATTCTTTCGTTTGCAAGATGATCTGCTATATTAATTGTATTATACTTCAGCTGAAGGTTTTGTTTTCATTAATGAAAATAATATTTCCAGACCGCCAGAATTGTGTTTACGTGCAGATATTTCACCATGATGAAATAAAACGGCATTTTTCACGATAGCCAGACCAAGGCCGGTCCCTCCTAATTTTCGGGAGCGACCTTTATCAACACGGTAAAAACGTTCAAAAATGCGGTTTAAATGTTCTTCGTTTACGCCTGTCCCTGAATCGGAGAAAGTAAAGTAATAAAACTGTTTATCCTCGCGATAGCACTGAATTTGTATCTGAATATTCTCGCCCGCATAGGCAATTGCATTGTCCAGTAAATTTCTGAAAATCGAATATAATAAGGAATGGTTCCCCTGTATTTCGCAATTTTCAGGAATCTGTATTGAGAACGTGTCGCCCTTCTGCTCCAGAGCTTGCATTGAATCTTTATAGATGTCTGTCACAAGCGTATTGATATTTATCGGTTGCAGATCAAATAATGATCCGGCTTCGTCCAGTCTTGTAAGTACCGAAATATCAGCAAGAAGATCACCAAGTCGTGTTGCCTGAACAAAGCATCTCTCAAGGAAGAACCGAAGTTTATCTTCTGGAATATTATCAGTCTCCAGAATCGTTTCCAGATACCCTTTAATACTACTTACCGGAGTTTTTAGTTCGTGTGAAATATTCTGAGTTAGCTGCCTTTTCAGGCGATTTTCTTCTTCCTTTTGAGTAATATTACTTATTGATATCTCAAACGTATTATCCTGGAAGATGATGCAATTTACCTGAAAAGTCTTTCCGTTCTTATAAATTGTATGAGAAGAACTCACAAAATCACGAAATTTCTTTTTTTGTTGCTGATCCTGATCAATCTGTTGCTCAATAAAAGCCGTTATGAACTGAAATTCGTTCACAAACAGAATCTGATCGACTTTATCAAGCTGGATATCGGCAATCAGATCGGCATATTGCTTGAACAGGTTATTTGCAAAAATACACTTACGCTGATTGGAGAAAATAGCCAATCCTTCTTTCGATATCTGTAAATGCTGAAACAACTTATCTCTTTCAATATAAAGAGCCTCTTTCGTATTTTTTAATTTCTTGTAAATCTGTACAATATTCCTCGAAATATCCCCAATATCATTGTCCGGAAAAGAAATATTATAATCGATTTTCTCATTTCGTTCAGCTCTTGTTGCAAATTCTTTCAATCTGGAGATATTAACTCCCAATCTATACGAAAAATAGAGCAGAGTAAGAATCACAAAAAGCGAAAGTGAGATAAGAAAATAGATAAACTGACTGTCTGTTTTGAGAAATGCTGTCGTTGTATCATAAGGCAGGGCACTTCTGATTATCAGTGAATCAAATTGCTGTGCTGTGTAAAAGTATTCAGTCTTCATCGATGTCGAATAGCGAATCGAATAGCCTATACCATTCTTCTTAGCTGTCTGTATTTCAGGACGATCAGCATGTTTCTCCAGTTTGTTTACATCATGAATTTCAGAATCAAATATTACTTTTCCATTTGGCTCGATGACAGAGATTCTCAAATCCGGATAATCGTAAGTCTTAATGACAGAATCAAGCTTACCGGGAAGCATTTGGTCACCTTTAAGCGAATGATAAAGATTTATATTGTAATTTGACAGAAAGGAATTTAACTCCTTCTCTCTGAAATTCTTCTCGCGCTGATACTGAAAAATAAAAACAGACAGCAGGAAAACAAGAAATAATGTTGATAAAGAAACAAATAGTTTTTTATGAAAGGGGAAATTTAATTTCGGGAACTTTTTAAATAGCTTCATTCCTTATTATTATTTATTCTTCGAAGCAATAACCATAACCGGCTCGTGTTACCACATTTTTGCCATATGTCCCAAGCTTCTTGCGTAAACGCGTAATATTAACATCAATTGTACGGTCCAATACATAGACCTCGTCACTCCAAACCTTTGAAAGAATTTCTTCGCGGGAGTATACGTGTCCGAAATTATTCATCAGCAACTTAAGAATTTCAAATTCTTTCTTGGTTAAAGCGACCTCTTCATCATCAATCAGGAGTTTTTTCTGCTTCACATCAAGCAACATCGTCTGATATTGAATAATTGTACTATTCTTTTTCTCTTCAGCTTCTGTCGTGCGACGTAATACCGCTTTAACGCGAGCTAAAACCTGACGGATAGAAAAGGGTTTCGAAATATAATCATCTGCACCAAGGTTGAACCCCGTAAGCATATCATTTTCTGTATCTTTTGCAGTAAGAAAAATTATAGGCAGCTTTTCTGTACGTGAATCCTTACGAAGCATATTTGCAAATTTGAATCCTGAGATCTCTCCCATCATAACATCGAGCAGTAAAAGATTATATTGTAACAAATCCTTCGTGAGAGCCTCTTCTGCTGAATATGCTGTATGAACAGTATAACCTTCGTTTTCTAAATTAAACTGAAGAATCTCACATAAATCCTCTTCATCGTCCACTACCAGAATTTTGTACTTGTTTGTCTGCATAATATTAAATTATTGTAGATAGTTAGCAATTGGATAGCAATGGAGCCCCATTACTATTGTTAAGAAATATTCGCACAGCAAATATAATGCCTCTTTTACAAAGTGGTATGACAAAGATATTACATTCTCTCTTCCGGAGAATTATTCCTCTTTTAGTTAATGTCATTGACCTTTGCTATGCTAAATAATAACACTACATTTTCAGATAGAAATCCTTTGTTAGCCTGATGTAATCGGGTGAATAAATGTGACGATCAAGTTCAACAACCAGATTTTCGTTCGAACAAATCACTTTTTCTTTTGAAAATTCCCACATTAATCGTTTAATAACGCCATCCGGCTTAGGAAATACATTACATTTTCTTACCATATATAAGTGGTTCAGTCGTGCCAGCTCTTCTATTTCTGTTTCTGCATCAACAGGCAGAATCAAAGCAAAACGACCTTTGTCATTTAAAATTTGAACAACACCCTCAAATAGTTGTTGGTAATTTAGAGAGTTTGTATGTCTCGCCGTACTCCTTTTTTTGCAATTGGCCAGAATACCATTAGTAAAATAAGGTGGATTAGAGACAATCAGATCATATTTTTCCTTTGTCTGTGCAGCATAATCGGAAAAATCGGCATGAAACACTGACATTCTGTCGTACCACGGAGATATAGAGAAATTACTTTCTGCCTGCATAACAGCATGATTATCTATATCAATGGCTTTTACCTTAGCATTGCAGCGTTGAGCAATCATAAGAGATATAATGCCACTACCGGTACCAATATCTAAAACGCTGTTTATGTTATAAGTAGAGCACCATGATCCGATCAGCACTGCATCTGTCCCAACCTTCATTCCGCACTGATTATGGTACACCTTGAATTGCTTAAACTCGAAAAAATCTGAAGCCATTATTTGTTTGTTTGAATTTTCTCGCAAATATAAATACCTTTGGCACAAAACTTGTAAAATTATTTAGATAAGTAATATAAGAAATCAATATTAAAATTTAAAACGATGGACATACGTTTGACTCAGGACGATATTGAATTAGAAGAAAACCAAGATATATTTATGCCAATCTTTACAGAAATTGAATTAGATAATAATTTTGACGAACTTGAGATTGACACGACAAACATACCTGTTCTTGCTTTGCGAAATATGGTAATGTTCCCAACCGTTGCGCTTCCCGTATCTGTTGGACGTGATAAATCATTGCGATTAATCAAAGAAGCTTACAAAAAAAAGAAACTTATCGGTGTTGTTACCCAGATCAATGAAGAGGTAGAAGATCCCGAGTTTAAAGATGTTTATGCTACTGGTGTAATATCTGAAGTAGTTCGTATATTCGAACTGCCTGATAAAACAACAACTGTGATCCTGCAGGGTAAAAAACGCTTTGAACTTCAGGATATTAAAGATACTGAACCATATCTGACAGGTAGCATTACCCTTCTGGACGATAAAATTCCGGATCCGGAAGATCAGGAGTTTAAGGCTCTTGTTTCGACGGTTAAAGATATGACTATTAAAATGATCAAATCTCAATCGGAACTTCCGAGAGAAGCGATTGTTGCAATCAAAAATATCACTCATCCGATTCATTTGATCAATTTTATCTGTTCAAATATTCCAATTGAAGTATCAGAGAAACAAGTTTTGCTTGTTTTAAATGATATAAAAGAACGAGTATATGATCTGATCAAGATTCTTTCCCGTGAAATTCAGCTTCTTGAAATTAAAAACAATATCCAGCTAAAAGCACGTGAAGATCTTACTCAGCAACAAAAAGAATATTTCCTGCAACAGCAGATGAAGAATATTCAGGAAGAATTAGGCGGAAACATCAATGAACAGGATATCCGCGAATTCAGAGAAAAAGCCGAGAAGAAAAAATGGCCGGAATCTGTTTCTGAGACATTTGAAAAAGAAATCAGAAAACTAGAACGTCTTCACCCTCAGTCTCCTGACTATTCAGTTCAGGTAAATTACATTCAGACTATTCTGAATCTTCCCTGGGGTGAATACACTACAGACAGATTTAATACGAAGCAATCGAAAAAAATTCTGGATAAAGACCATTTTGGATTAGAGAAGGTAAAAGAGCGTATCATTGAATATCTGGCTGTTCTACAGCTAAAAGGCGATATGAAATCCCCTATCCTTTGTCTTTATGGCCCTCCGGGTGTTGGTAAAACCTCTTTAGGTAAATCCATTGCTGAGGCTATGAAACGCAAATAT
>JBOFDD010000360.1:0-37721 GCA_051646645.1 Bacteroidales bacterium
GCTACTTTACCACCAAATACTAAACTTGAAGTATACAGAGATATGCTTCCTGATAAATGGAAAAAAGAAGCTAAGGTTGAATAAAATCAATCTTAGCTTCTTTTTTGCTTATGCAATGACAATCGTGGATACGCTTACAGTAAATAATAGCTATAACAAAAAAGCCGGAACACCATAAAGGCATACCGGCTTTCAAAGTTTAATAAAAATAGATGAAATTACTCGACGAAACGTTTGTCTGTTCCTTCTATGTAATTAATAAATGCGAAGTTAACCAGTCGGTTACCACCCGGAGTAGGGTAGTCGCCCGAAAAGTACCAGTCTCCCGGATGGTCCGGACAAGACTTGTGTAAGTCTTCGATTGTCTGATAAACAATCTTCACTTCTGCTTTTACGTCAGGAGCAGTAACCATCTGTGCGATTTTATCCGAAATCTCCTGTTGTGTGAAAGGAGCGTAGATCTCTTTCACGTAGTTAACGATCTGCTCTTTCGGCAGATGAATCTGCGCTTTACATTTATCGTAAACTTCGCGAACGATATGTTCCATTTTTCGCTCTTTCAGAAGCTCCATGGCTGCATTGAAAGCGATAAATTCACCCATGCGCGACATATCGATCCCGTAACAGTCCGGAAAGCGGATTTGCGGAGAGGAAGATACAACTACAATCTTTTTCGGTGAAAGACGATCAAGCATGCGAATGATACTTTGCTTTAGCGTAGTACCTCTTACGATACTGTCATCAATGACCACCACATTGTCCTGTTCAGGGACAATTGATCCGTAAGTGATATCGTAAACGTGTGTAGCCAGATCGTTACGTGCATCACCTTCGGCAATGAAGGTACGCAGTTTAATATCTTTGATTGCAATTTTCTCAAAACGTACTTTCTGCGAAAGAATACTTTGCAGATTCTCTTCATTCAGAGATCCGTTGCAGGCTTTTATTTTTGTTATTTTCTCCTGATTCAGGTGATTTTCCAGTCCGTCAACCATTCCGTAATAAGCCACTTCGGCTGTATTTGGAATGTATGAGAATACGGTGTTTTCCAGATCCTGATCTACTGCATCAAGAATAGAAGGAACCAACTGACGCCCTAACATCTTTCTTTCGCGGTAAATATCAAAATCACTACCACGGGAGAAATAGATGCGTTCGAATGAACAAGCCTTATTCTCTTTAGGTGCAATGATTTGCTGAATAGAAAATTCACCGCCACGGCTCACAATGATACCTTGTCCAGGAAGCAACTCTTTTACATCGTCAGTTTTCAGGTTAAAGGCTGTCTGAATAACCGGACGCTCCGAAGCAACCACCACTACTTCATCGTCGGCATAATAGAACGCCGGACGGATGCCCCAGGGGTCGCGTAGCGTAAACATATCTCCGCTACCGATTAGTCCGCAGATAACGAATCCACCATCCCACATCTTTCCGGCTTCAGAAAGGATTGTGTCGATCTTTAGATTTGACTCAATCTGCTCGTTCAGTTCCTGTCCCGAATAACCAAAGCTGCTGTATTTCTGATACAGACGTTCAACTTCTTCATCAAGCAAAAAACCAAGTTGCTCAAGCAGGATAAATGTATCTGCATTATGGCGCGGATGCTGACCTTTACGTACAAGGAAATTGAAAACTTCGTCCACATTAGTGAGGTTGAAATTTCCGGCTAAGCACACATTGCGGCTCTTCCAGTTGTTGCGGCGAAGGAAAGGGTGTACGTATGAGATACCCGAACGACCGGTTGTGCTGTAGCGCAGATGTCCGAGATAAGATTGTCCGATGAACGGATATGAGGAGTGATCGGCAGATAATGCCGGATTTTCAGTTTTGAAAGAAGTAATGCTACTTTGAATGGATGCGAAAACGTCTTTAATGGCACCCGAACCCATTGCCCGTTCTCTGAAGATATACTCTTCTCCCGGCTTGGCTTCAAGCTTTACACAACCCACTCCGGCACCTTCCTGCCCGCGGTTGTGTTGTTTCTCCATTAACAAATATAGCTTATCCAGACCATAGGTGTAGCTGCCATATTTTTCAACGTAATACGACAATGGTTTCAACAGACGAACCATCGCGATCCCACACTCATGTTTTATTTGTTCCATTATGTCAAGTTAGGTTTATGAACAGTGGCATTATTGCATACAAAGATATATAAAATAAAGAACCGATCTGCTGATATTTCAGCAGACCGGCTACAAATATTGCCTATAATTATCGAATAAATAATAATTCGCGGTACTTAGGAAGTGTCCACATCTCATTATCGACAATTAATTCAAGTTTGTCGATATGGTAACGGATTTCTTCCAGAATCGGAGCTACTGTATCGTGGTAAGCAATTGCTTTTGATCTCTCATCTTCAATGCGGTTTGCCACTTTACGAGCTTCGATCATTACGTTTACTTTATGTGTAATCGTAGACAGGTGGTGCGAGATTTTCTCAATCAGAACAAGATCCTGTTTCGCAATTTCTTTAGTCTTCTCAGCGTCGAACAATTGTTTAACCTTGCAAACATTGTCCAGCAACAGTCCCTGATAGCGTGAACCAACCGGAATGATATGGTTCATCGCAAGATCGCCTAACACACGGGCTTCAATCTGGATTTTCTTAGTATAAGTTTCCCAGTTTACTTCGTTACGTGCGTGTAGCTCTACATGGCTTAATACGCCCATAGTTTCAAACATCTCAATGTTTTCAGGTCTCAGGAAATTATCGAAAATTACCGGAACATTGCGTTCGCAATCAAGTCCGCGCTGAGCAGCCTCTTTGCGCCATTCATCGCTGTAGCCGTTACCGTCGAAACGGATCGGTTTGCAGATACGGATGTAGTCGCGTAATACATCAAAGATTGCTTTATCCAGTTTATCTCCTTTCGCAAGACGAGAGTCAATCTCTTTCTTGAAATCATTCAACTGGTGTGCAACAGCAGTATTCAATACAATCATAGCAGCAGCACAGTTGTCAGAAGAACCAACGGCACGGAACTCGAAGCGGTTTCCGGTGAACGCAAATGGTGAAGTACGGTTACGATCCGTATTATCCAGAAGAAGTTCCGGAATCTGAGTAACACTCAGTTTCATACCTACCTTATCGTCTACCTGAATAGCTTCTTCCGAAGTAGAGTTCTCTAATTTATCAAGAACTTCAGAAAGCTGACGTCCAAGGAATACAGAGATAATAGCCGGAGGTGCTTCGTTTGCACCAAGACGGTGAGCGTTTGTTGCTGACGAGATAGCGGCTTTCAACAAACCGTTGCGTTTGTAAACAGCCATCATGATGTTTACAAGGAAAGTTACAAACTGCAGGTTTTCGTGACTTGTTTTACCCGGAGATAGCAAGTTTACACCTGTGTTTGTACCCAATGACCAGTTGTTGTGTTTCCCTGATCCGTTTACACCTTTGAAAGGTTTTTCGTGAAGAAGGACACGGAAGTTATGTTTTCTCGCCAACTTTTTCATAACCGACATCAAAAGCAGGTTATGATCATTAGCAAGGTTTGTTTCCTCATAAATAGGAGCAAGTTCGAACTGATTCGGAGCAACTTCGTTGTGACGTGTCTTACAAGGAATACCCAGTTTCAAACTTTCAATCTCAAGTTCGCGCATGAATGCTTCTACACGGGCAGGGATAGCACCGAAGTAATGATCTTCCAACTGCTGGTTTTTCGCACTTTCGTGTCCCATCAGAGTTCTTCCCGTAAGCATCAGGTCAGGACGTGCAGCCCATAGAGATTCGTCAACAAGGAAATACTCCTGTTCCCACCCAAGGAATGACGTTACTTTCGATACATTCGGATCGAAGAAACGACAAACGTTAGTTGCAGCTTTATCCACTGCATGAATAGCTTTCAGAAGAGGAGTCTTAAAGTCAAGAGCTTCTCCTGTGTAAGAGATAAAGATTGTTGGGATACAAAGTGTGCTTCCTACAATAAATGCAGGTGAAGTCGGATCCCATGCACTATAGCCACGTGCTTCGAAAGTATTTCTGATGCCACCGTTCGGGAAGCTGGATGCGTCTGGCTCCTGCTGGATTAGTAGCTTACCTGAGAATTCTTCCAATAACCCGCCTCTACCATCGTATTCGATAAATGCGTCATGTTTCTCGGCAGTACCACCTGTCAGCGGTTGGAACCAGTGTGTATAATGGGTAACGCCCATTTCCATAGCCCACTGTTTCATCCCGGAAGCGATACTTTCAGCAATCTCGCGCTGGAGAGGTGTTCCGTTTTCCATTGTGCTTACTAATGCCTCGTATGTCTGTTTAGATAGATACTTACGCATCTTCTCTTTATTGAAAACATACATTCCGAAATACTCGGACGGGCGCTCTTTTAGTAAAGGAACTTCTACCGCTTTACGCTTAAATGCCTCTTCAACTACCCTGAATCTTAAATGTGACATAGAATTTAAAATTTAAAAACTTGTTTTATAGTTACATCTTGGTTTTTACAACTGTGATCGTTTGTGTTTATTCAATCCCTGCATAGCAGACAAAAGAAGAGGAGCAATAAGAAAGTGTCTCGTTATACTGAGATACTTTCTTACTACTCCTCGTTAAGTGTACTGCATAGCGGCGAAGACCAGGCTCCGGGTTTATCCAGGACCTTATTCGTCTTGCAGATAATATCTTTGCGCTTAAAAGTGTATACAATTTTTGAGTAAAGAATCATAATCGGATTGAATATCTGATTTTTAAAGGATTTCATAATCCTTTTGTCAAATTACTTTGCAAATATAATTCTTTTCTCTGTTATTGCAAGAGTTCAAATGTCAAATTGATTAATTATTTGCTGTTTAATAAACAATGTTGTAACAAGTAGATTATAACCCTTTTAGTTCATAAGCGAAATGAAGACGTGATTGCTTTGCTCGTCCCATTCTCCGAGTATAAGTTTGTCGTTTTGCATAAACTCAACAGAGCGGTTCAGACGATGCGTGACTGCACCAACCGTAAGAGCTGCCGCATAAGCCTGAGGTGTAGGTGTGCCGCATCCTTCGTTGGCATCGTAAAACCCGATAGTGGCTTTCTTTCTGTTGTAGACTTGTACAAATACGACATGTGCATTGTTTAGCAGGGCATGTCCGGAAATCTTACTGCCGATTTTCTCGCAATCCATCCGGTTAAAGTCGGGAACAAACAGCACAAGTATGGGTTCACCAAAGGAAACTGCAGATAAAAGAAATCCTTTTTCGCCTACATGTACGGGATAGTCGATCATCTCTGTAGTCTGCGGATGAGTAAATATTTCCGAACATTCGAAAACGGGAACTCCTGTGTCATTTTTTTCAATCAGGACTGTCGGTAACGTCTGGGTAGTCATTGAGCTCATGGTTTGATAGTTATTATAAATTCACTGATAGTTATTATCTATCCTGATTGTGCAACAAATTTGCACGGGAACTTGTTTATTTGAAAAACCAAAACTAAAGAATAATGACATACGAACAAATAGGTCTGGCGTTTTTATTGACAATGATTGCCGGATTATCCACCGGTATAGGTAGTATACTGGCTTTTTTTACTAAACATACGAACACAAAATTCCTTTCTTCGGCATTAGGCTTTTCAGCAGGGGTAATGCTGTTTGTATCTTTCATGGAATTAATGCCGACTGCATTAGCAGACTTTACAAAAGCTTATGGGGATAAGACAGCTTATCTTTATCTGCTTATTTCTTTTTTTGGAGGAATAGCCCTGATCGGTATTATTGACTTCCTTATTCCTGAAGATGAGAATCCGCACGAAACGCATAAGGTGGAAGAAATACAGAAGAAATCGCGCTTACACCGTATGGGGATTATGATTGCTTTATCAATCGGGATTCACAATTTTCCGGAGGGGCTTGCTACGTTTATTGCAGCTCTGGATAATATGCAGGTAGCTATCCCGATTGTTATTGCGATTGCAATTCACAACATACCGGAAGGTATTGCTGTGTCTATTCCTATCTATCATGCTACAGGGAATAAAAAGAAAGCTTTCTGGTATTCTTTTCTTTCGGGTATGGCAGAACCACTCGGAGCTTTAATTGGTATGATCTTCCTGCTTCCTTTCTGGACTCCTCAATTAAATAGCATTATGCTTGCCGGAATATCGGGAATTATGGTTTATATATCGCTTGATGAATTATTGCCGAGTGCTGAGAAATACGGAGAACATCACCTTTCTATTCTTGGACTTATTGCCGGAATGGCACTGATGGGAGTCAGCCTCTATCTTTTAATGTAAAAAAGAGAACAATGAGTTCTAATAAACTGTTATAAAGACAGTTGTTAATCAAATTATTAATAGATATGTCAAACTTTATATCTGATTTCAAAGCCTTCGTGATGCGTGGTAACGTAGTCGATATGGCTGTAGGTATCATAATCGGTGGAGCTTTTGGTAAGATCGTATCAGCACTTGTGAATGATATAGTTATGCCGGTTGTGGGTTTGTTTATGGGCGGAATTGATTTTACCAATCTGAAATACGTAATAAAACCTGCTGAACTGGATGCTAAAGGTGCAGTAATAAAGCCGGAGTCTGTTCTTGCTTATGGTGATTTTATTCAGACAACAGTTGATTTTCTGATTATTGCATTTGCCATATTTTTAATGATAAAGGCAATTGCTAAATTGCAAAAACCAAAGGTTGAGGAGCCGGCTGCTCCTCCTGCTCCGAGTAATGAAGAGGTTTTGTTAACCCAGATCCGGGATCTGTTGAAAAATCAGCAAGAAAATAAATAAGACAAAAGAGGAGCATCATACAGATGCTCCTCTTTTGTCTTATTCAGTGCTATAGTTACGAAGTTTGTTTAAATTAATAATCTGAATCGTCTTATTACGTGACTCAATAACACCCTCTTCAGCAAGTTCTGCCAGCCCACGGGCAAGAGCCGGACGACTCACTCCGAAGAAATCAGCTAACTCCTGCTGAGTTTCTTTTAGTATTATCTCTTTTCGGACTCCGTTATCCGAATGTTCAAGAATGAAAGCCGCCAATTTGCTTTTGATTGTCTTAAACATATGGAACATGAGCTTTTGTGAGAGAAACTGACTCCGGTTGGATATAATTCGCAGGAAATTTGTAAGTACGGTTGCGTTCAGCTGAAGGATACGGACAAATGATTCTTTTCCTATTGCTAGAATATCTGTATGCTCTGTGGCTGTAACATCTACCGGAAAACGGTTGCGATCGGCAAACAGAAATGCAGGTGCAAGGTAGTCTCCCGCACTTATGGCGTCAATCTTAATAACCTTCCCTGAATCATCTACGATATCCGCTCTTACGGATCCGGAGATGACTATATAAAAATGATTACAGAGTGTCCCTCTGCTGACAACCAACTCATTTTTTTCGTATGTATGAATTTTATAATTGCTTGCTTGCAGAAGTTCTTGTATTGATGTCTGATCAATACCTCTGAAAATAGGCGATTTTAACAGTATATCAATCATAAATTTTGCGTTATGTAACTTAGGTTACAATTTGAATCTTCCTAACTCTGTTCCTTTGCGCTGTAAATATAAGAATAATAATAAACCTCTAAATAATAGCTATATGGAAAGTATGTTTTGTTTTCAATGTCAGGAAGCCGCTAAAGGTATCGGTTGTACTATTAAAGGAGTTTGTGGTAAGGACGACGAGCTGGCAAACCGCATGGATTTGCTGATGTTTGTTGTTAAAGGTATTTCTGTAATTGCTACAGAGCTTGAGAAAAAAGGGTTGAATAACGGAGATGCAGATATGTTTGTTACAGATGCCCTGTTCTCAACCATTACCAATGCTAATTTTGATATGTCTGCCATTAATGGCAGAATACTTAGAGGACTTGAATTAAAAGCAAGACTGTTGCATATTGCACAGGAGCATCATGTTGTTTTACCGCAGCTGGATGCCGTGACATGGTCGGCAGGTGAAGATAAATTCGAAACCGTAAGTAAACTGGTTGGTGTGCTTTCCGAAAAGAATGAAGATATTCGTTCATTGAAAGAGCTTGTGGTTTACGGGGTAAAAGGTTTTGCTGCTTACGTAGATCATGCGGCTAATCTTGGATATAAAGAAACAGAGTTGTTCCGCTTTATGCAGTATGCAATGAGCGAAGTGGCTCGTAAAGATATTACTGCCGATGAGCTGATCGCTTTGGTTATGAAAACGGGAGAATACGGAGTGAAAGGTATGGCTTTGCTGGATAAAGCGAATACTTCTGCTTACGGACACCCCGAAATGACCCGCGTAAATATTGGAGTAAGAAACAATCCGGGCATTCTGATCAGTGGTCACGACCTGAAAGATATTGAAGAGTTGTTGATTCAGACTGAAGGAACTGGTGTGGATGTATATACTCACAGTGAAATGTTGCCTGCACATTATTACCCTGCATTTAAGAAGTACGATCACTTTGTGGGTAACTATGGTAATTCATGGTGGAAACAGCGTGAAGAGTTTACTTCGTTCAATGGTCCGATCCTGTTTACAACAAACTGTATTGTTCCGCCACTTGATGGAGTCGATTATGTCAAACGTATGTACACAACCGGTTCATCCGGATTTACCGGCTGTAAACATATTGCTGAGCGCAAAGATGGCAAGATGAAAGACTTTAGCGAAATTATTGCTCAGGCAAAACAATGCGAAGCTCCTGTTCAGATAGAGAGTGGAGAAATATTGGGCGGATTTGCACACAATCAGGTGCTGGCTCTTGCCGATAAAGTTGTAGAGGCTGTAAAGAGTGGAGCGATTAAAAACTTTGTGGTGATGGCAGGTTGCGATGGTCGTATGAAAGATCGTGAATATTATACTGAGTTTGCGGATATGCTACCGAAGGATCAGGTTATTCTGACAGCAGGTTGTGCGAAGTATCGCTACAATAAGTTGCCTTTAGGAGATATCAACGGAATTCCGCGTATGCTTGATGCCGGTCAGTGTAATGATAGTTACTCGCTGGCTTTGATTGCGCTTAAACTGAAAGAGGTATTTGAACTTCAGGATATCAATGATTTGCCAATTACGTATAATATTGCGTGGTATGAGCAAAAAGCGGTAATTGTATTGTTGGCATTACTTCATCTCGGTGTGAAGAATATTCATCTCGGACCTACTTTGCCTGCATTCTTATCGCCGAATGTAGCGAAGGTTCTGATTGAGAATTTTGGTATCGGAGGAATAACTACTCCTGCTGAAGATATGAAGAGCTGGGGTATCACTGCCTGATGAGGTGAATTCATAACTAATAACAGAACGCCGTCGCGATGTTTTCTCAATTAGAAAAACTTCGCGACGGCGTTTGTCTTATTCCTCTACAGTGGTAATGTCTGTTGTTGGCTTCTTGTATTTCTTAGAAGCAATATAGGCTTTTGTTTCGTCTACGATCTCTTGCGTGATCGTGTAGTCGTATTTGCCGTAATCGTTCAGAGATATATTGCCGGTCCAGAAGAATCCCCATTTGTCGAAGAAATCAGTCAGGTCTGTTTTCGTAGCATCACAGCAGAAACGGATAAACTGAAATTGATTCTTAATGGCATCGTTTTTAGTTCCCCAATCCGGATTTCGGCGCATCAGTTCCATAACATCCGCATAAAAATCAGGTTTGCCATTTTTAGAGAAATACAAATGAAGTTGCCAGAAAGGAACCAGTCGGTCAAATACATCTGTTCCATCCAGATACGATTTCTTTACAGGAGCTTCAATAATGTTTTTTCTAGCCGAAGCATAGTTTTTTTGTTTCTTAATCCGGCTTTCATTTCCAAGCGTTGTTGTAGTATACAGAGAGAAAATATTGTTACTCACTTCCGTAAGACCTCCCCAGGTAATTTGGCGCATCTGTAAAGCATGACCAACCTCGTGACTGAATCCCCAGCAAGGATCGCCCTTTATTACTACATCCGGATCGGCAACCATGCGCATTGTTCTCTTATCTCCCAGATAAGCAACACCGTCACCATCGCGGAACATATAGTAGTTAAAGTTTACACGTGCAAGAAGACGATTCTTTGGGATTTTCTTATATTTAGTAAGTCCCATCAGCTGATATTTCAGCGTCATCATTTTGTCGTAGTTATTCATAAGCTCTACTCCCTTGCCACGAGTGTACATATTGAAGTATTCTACCGGATAAGCCACCTGAATGTGCTTGCCTCTTGCATCCATTACGGGGCTGACTGCATTATCGAGTAGCCGGTTCCAGTCTTCGTTGTTATGTTTGGCAATATCGAAGTATCCGTTTACTTTTCCGGTTACAAAGTGGATTTTTATTTTTGGTGCTTTTTCAGCATAGTCATCGAAGTAGCTTATGTAAGTATTACCCGCACGTTTTACATTTATGATATTGATCCCGGATTTCAACTCCTGTTTATCGCAATGTAATCCCCAGCCCTCCGGATCTTTAGTCGGTTCAATACCTTCAGCCGGTTTGCGCATCCAGTAGGGAATAAGAAGTTTAATCTCTTTTCCTTTTGTGTCGCCAACGAGAATGATGTTATCACCTTCCTCAAGGTACATACCAGTGATGTTTTCGTATTGACTAAACCCGTTTCCAAGTTTGATGGTACGAGCTAATTCGTTAGGCGAGGCATATGCTTCGTATTCTGCAATACGATATTCGGGATTGAACTCACCGGAAAGCATTTGTTGCGCCAGAGTGCGGAATTCTTTTGTCTGGAACTTACTCAGATCTGACTCTTTGATTCCTTTTTTAAGCTTTGATCCGACGGGATCTTTAAAATACTGTAAATCGTTCTGTACTTGTGTTTCGCTGATTTGCGAAAACAGAGATGGTGTGCCTATCAGTAGCGATAGTAGAATAAGTAATTTTTTCATGAAAAATTTGTTGGTTATATTAAGTATCTCCAAAATTTATTGCTATGTCTTGAAACCCCAATAAAAGAGTAAGATTATCTCGAAAAACATAGCAATAAATTCTTTCT
Source organism: Bacteroidales bacterium (assembly GCA_051646645.1). Classification (GTDB taxonomy): domain Bacteria; phylum Bacteroidota; class Bacteroidia; order Bacteroidales; family UBA7332; genus UBA7332. Next base: position 10,915 of record JBOFDD010000360.1, read on the forward strand.
ATTACTTATAATAGGATAAGCTGCAAATAAAGCGTAAATATTATCTACTGGCAAATAAATACATGAATTTGAATGTAAAAATCCACAAATAATATGGACGGCTGGAATGCTGTTTGTTTAATATATGGTTTGATCAATCTTCAGATGAGGTGACGTTATTAACCAATTGTTAATTGCGTAATATCTTTATATATGGGTCTTTACGAGGTGTTGTTCCGAAGTTATTAACCAATTGTTGAAAACTCCTGGAGTTGTATAGAGGTGTATTTATAGATATATCTACAGATTTGGTATTCTCTTTCCATAAAAAAATGAGACCAGATAATCTAATCTCATTTTTAGGATTATTGCTTTATAGCTTCTGCTCCTTCAATATCAATGTACCCTTTCATTCCTAATATTTCTCTTTTATATTTTATTGTTTTAATTTGAACATAAGCCAAGTTTCCGTTTTTGTATAATGTAATTCGTAACTCCAGATGGTCTCCTGTTTTATCTCTTTTTACTATTCCAGAATATATTGAATTTCCATGCTTATCAGTTTTTATTTTTTTGATTGAAGAGTTTTTATCAACTATATGTGAATCTGTGTTGAATGCTTCAATTAACGGATCTATTCTTAGAGTAATTTGTTTTCCCGAGACCGTTATGTAGCTTTCAGTAAGATCAGATCTCTGAAGATTTGGATTACCATCTTTACTAAATGCTTCGGTCATTATTATAGTAAAGTTATTGTTTTCAATTTTTTCGAGAGCCAGTTTATATTTCTGATCGTTATCAGAACTAAGAACTATCATTGGGAAATTGAAAATAAACAGAAAGATAAATAGGATGTTTTTCATAATAGTTTGATGTTTAAATTTTTACTGCTCTAATATATGATTTTATTTTTTAGTAGAGTGTTTCTTTAGAGCTGTTTTGAAAATTATACCAGGAAGAGAATGTAGAGATTATGATAAATTGTCGGGATATATGGGTTTCTTCTTTCTTTTTGCTACTGAAAAATGATTGCGAAAACGAATGAAGTTTTCGGGTAAAATATCCGTATTTTGGAGCGAAAGTAGCTCTCTGAAAATTCATAAGGTCGAACGCGCAAGAACATAAGGTTGAAAATATATTTTCATACGTTCGTTTTTAAAAATTCGAACGTATGTTCTCGCGGGAATATACGTTCCATTTTCCGAAAAGAACCGTATTTCCGCGCTTAGAAGTACGTATTTCCTCGCATAGAAGCTTATATTTTAATTTCGCTTTGTTAGCATATTTGTATCGTCCTGAATTTAGTTGACAGTTTTGGTAATAAAACTAATTACAGTTTACATATTTTAGAAAAATCCTAATATTGGTTGTCACTCAATTTGATTTTCCTAAAATCAGGGTACAATTTCCACCTCATATGAATTGAGGATGTACATCCTCAATTCATATGAGGTTAACATCTGTTGAAAGAATTAGTTCTCTTGATTTCCCTTACTTTCTTTAATACCTGCATATCTTTTTGTATCAGGCCAGAATCGTCTGTATTCACCAGGATTATTATAAACAAAGTCTGGTGTATTCATCTCTAAGCTCATATGAGGTCTTCTAGTATTGTAATAAGAAATCGCCTTTTCCAGTATTGGTCTAACCTCCTCAATTGTTTTGAAGCTATGCTTATTCAACCATTCCTTTTTTAATATACCATTTATCCTTTCGGCTATTGGATTCTCCAAAGGATCGCCAGATTGTGTCATACTTGGACGAATGCCATACTCCTCAAGGGTATCAATAAAATTTTTATATGTATACTGAAAACCCCGATCAGAATGATGTATAAGTCCAAACAGGTCCGTTTCGACCTGTTGAATAGCATTCAGTAAAGCATCTCTTACATGATGGTATTTTAAATCAGGAGATAAATCAAACCCCATAATTCTTCGACTATACATATCAGTAATAAGAGAGAGAAAACAAAAGCCATTAAGGAGTCTTATGTAAGTGATATCTGCAACCCAGACTTCATTAGGTTTTGTTGGTTCCATATTCATTATCAAGTTTGGGTAGATATGGTTACCATGATTAGAATCTGTTGTCCTAATTTTGTATGGATGACTTTTTAATAATAAGTTATATTCTCTTAGTATATTGATAAAAGCATCTCTGCCTAAATGTTTATCAAAAGGAGAGTCTTTGTATAACTTATAAAGCTTCTTAGATCCCATTTCTGGTGCAACTTCACGTTCTTCTAACACAAAGGCTATAATGATCTCTGTCATAAGCAGCCTATTATTGGCTTTTTCTTTGTTCTTATAGAAATACTGTCTGGAATAGCCAAAGTAATCTGATAAAAAAGTAATATTTACTGAGTTATCTTCTCTTTTCATTTCTTGGATGACTCGCGCATATACTTTTTTTTTATATCCAAGTTCAGTTCTTTTTCTGCAATATCAATAACTTTCGTTAATGCTTGAGTAACAAGTCGTTCCTCTGCTAAAAGCTTTTCTAGTTCAGCGATTCGCTTATTGTAGAATTTTGACTTTTTTGTTGTTAAATCAGAATCTTGTTTCATTATATTATTCTGTGTACTAAGTTTTTCTCTATTCTCAGAATAACAAGGATCTTCGATTCCTAGTTCTTTCATCCATCGCGTAATGTGTTGGCCACTAGAGAATTTATATTTCTTACTTAAAGTATACTTTGGTGTCCCATTTAAATACTCATCAATAATCTGAAGACGAAACTTATCGTCAAATTTGCCTTGCTTTAACATATTTTTTTGTCGATTTTATGTCAACCTATTTCAGGACAAGACAATTGATAACCAGGGTGTTGTGTAATTGATCTGGAGCAGCGTGTATGTGCATAAATTTTTTTTGGAAACTTCTGGCTCATTCTCAGCGATTAGGATTTTGACATTATGATACAGAAAGGCGGTGGTTTGCTTACGACGTGAATTGATCGAGAAAATAGATATTAAGGGGGAGGAGTACTGCAATAAAAAATGCACGTCGAAAACAGTTTGTTTAGCGACGTGCATTTTTTCTCTTGCAGCTTTCTCCAGAGAAAGCAATTCTATGTTTTATGCTATTTTCTTAATCTGTCTGACTGGTATCCAGGCTGTAATGAAGCCAATGACCGAAACAATGAGAGTAACGGCGATTACGTCAATCAGCTCCACTTTGACCGGATATGCATCAACGATAAACATGCCGGATGTTCCCAGTTTGATGATTCCGAACGTCTGCTGGAGCCAGCAAAGTATGATTCCTATAAGAATTCCCGCTATAGCTCCCGTTGCAGAGATAAGCCATCCCTCAATAAGGAAGATGCGCATAATCAGACTTCGGTCGGCACCCAGATTGCGAAGTGTGGTCATATCGTCTTTCTTCTCAAGAATGAGCATGGAAAGAGATCCGATGATGTTGAATGCGGCTATCAGCAGAATGAAGCTTAATACCAGAAAGGTTACCCATTTTTCGATCTGCATCATGCGGTAAGAGTCAGCCTGTTGCTCGTACTGGCTGAGAACTTTGTATTTATCCCCCAGACTTTTTTGTGTGGCAGCAATGAACCGGTCTGTACTGAAATTGTCTTTTAGTTTGATTTCGAGAGCTGTTACTTCGGTAGGATATTCAAAGATGGTCCTTGCAAAATCAAGCGAGGTGATCAGCATCTGATCGTCATACTGCGGTTGGTTTATCGAAAAGAGACTGCTAATGAACAGATAATCTTCGTTGAATGCAGAAGTAGGGTTGCTCAGATTAACCTTTGCGCCTCGTTTGGGTGCATAGACGGTTATCGGTCTGATAAATCCGGTATTGATGCCAAGTTGAGACGCCAGTCCTACACCTACGGAAGAGTAATGCGCAATGGAGTCTTCGAGCATAAAGTCTCCGCTGAGAAGGATAGAGTCAATCTTTGTGAGCTGGCGGAAATTATCCGAAACGCCTTTTATTCGTCCGGTTACCTGCCGGTCGCTGTAAGAAAGAAGTGCATTGTCTTCGATTACTTCGGTGAGTATGGCTATATCCGGATTCTTTTGGACAGTCAGAAACAGTGAGTCGGTCGGATCGAAAGTTTTACCTTTAGCACTGATTATTTTTACCTGTGGATCGAACGAGCTGTATAATGAAGATACCAGATCCTGAAATCCGTTAAATACAGACATAGTGGTGATGAGTGCCATTGAAGTGATGGCTACCCCGCATACACAGATAATGGATATGATGTTAATCGCATTGTGTGATTTCTTAGAAAACAGATATCGTAAGGCAAACCGTAATGCAAGCATATTATTTCAAATAAAAAAAGAGAATGAATTTCTCCGTAAAGATATTCATTCTCTTTGTAATTTATTTCAACAATTTGTCGATGTTTTCGATGTAGTCTAAAGAATCATCTAAGAAAAACATAAACTCAGGTATGATACGGAGTTGGTGGCGTACTTTCTGTCCGATTTCGTATCTGATTTCTTTAGCATTAGCGCGGATAGCTTCCAAAAGCTCTTCTCCTTTTTCGGAAGGGAAGATACTAAGGTAAGCTTTAGCCACTCCAAGGTCAGGAGAGACACGCACAATACTTACTGAAATTAATGTTCCTTTCATCATTTTTGTCTGAGAAAGGAAAACCTCGCTTAGCTCTTTTTGAAGCAGGCGGGCGATTTTATTTTGTCTGGTAGTTTCCATAAAGCAAATCTTTGTTAGTGTTATTTCTTGTAGATCAAAGTCATACCGTCACGCAAAGGTAAGATAACTTTTTCAATTCGCGAATCGGCAGCAATCATATCGTTAAATTTCAATATACTCCGGGTTTGCGGGTCGTTGGATGCAAGCTCCTGTACAACTTTTCCATCCCATAGTGTATTGTCGGCAAAAATAAAGCCTCCTTTTTTTACTTTAGGGAATACCAGGTCGTAGAATTCGCAGTAAAGACGTTTGTCGGCATCGATAAAAACCAGATCAAACTGTTCGTCTTCAAATTGAGGAATCACTTCCAGTGCATTTCCGATATGTTGCTTTACTTTATGTCCGTGTTCCGATAACTCCAGATATTTAGATACAAACTCCTCCAGTTCGTCGTCATTGTCTACAGTATGAACTTCTCCGCTTTCCATCCCTTCGGCAAAACAAAGAGCAGAATAGCCGGCAAATGTGCCCAGTTCTAATACTTGTTGAGGGCGAATCATGCGTGTAAGCATTTTGATGATCCGTCCCTGCAAATGTCCCGATATCATACGGGGACGAAGAAGGTTAACATGCACGTCCCGATTTAATCGTTTTAGCAGTTCACCTTCTTCGTCACTATGGTTGATAATATATTCTTCAAGTAATTCTGACATTACTTCTCATCAGCTTTAAAATGAGGTAGGATGTAGTCACTGCTGTGCTCCATAATCTTACCTACTGTATTAACTTCAAGGAATGTAGTTCCGCCACCTTCGCCGAAAGAACCACCAACATAAGCAACGCGATCTTCTGTGCTAACCATTTTGTTTTCAAGCATCATAGTCAGACCGTTGAAGAAATAGTCGCGGGCTGTTCCTTTAGACTCAAGATACATCGGACGTACACCGTAAGATAATGCAAGTTCGCGGATCAGGTGCTCCTGATAGCAGATTGCAATTACCGGACGATTAGCACGATAAGCAGCGATCAGGCGAGCTGTGCGGCCTGAGTGGCTATCTGTGATGATCGCTTTTGTCTGAAGTTTAGTTGTTGAATCAACAGCTTGTTTAGCCATGAACAAAGAGATATCTCCGTCAACGATTGGAACAGGAATATCATTCTCCGGCATTTTTGTTTTTTCAGCTTCAAGAGCGATACTTGCCATTGTTTTAACCGCTTCTACAGGATATTTTCCGTAAGCAGTTTCACCACTTAACATCAAAGCGTCAGTGCGGTAGTAAATAGCATTCGCGATATCAGTAACCTCCGCTCTGGTCGGACGAGGGTTGTTGATCATTGAGTGAAGCATCTGAGTTGCAACGATAACCGGTTTCTTAGCCTGCACACATTTTTTGATAAGCAAACGCTGAATACCAGGGATCTTTTCTTGTGGAACTTCGATACCAAGGTCACCACGAGCAACCATTACGCCATACGCAACTTCAAGAATCTCATCGATGTTGTCAACACCTTCCTGATTTTCGATTTTAGCGATGATTTTGATCGGGCTCTTGTGAGCATCAAGGATTTCCTGAATATCAAGAATATCCTGACGGTTACGAACGAATGAGTGAGCGATGAAGTCAACACCCATTTCGATTGCGTACTGAATGTTGATTCTGTCTTTCTCCGTAAGAGAAGGAAGATTGATACGAACACCCGGAACGTTTACACTCTTACGGCTACCAAGTTCACCGTTGTTTTGAGCAATACCGATCAGGTAGTCTTCGTGTTTCTCAGTAACAAGGAAATCAAGTTCCCCATCGTCGATAAGGATATGAAGCCCTGTTGAAAGGTCAGCAACGAAGTTTTTGTAGTTAAGAGCGATGCACTCTTTAGATGTTAAGACGTCAGGATTTCCGACGAACTTAAGAATATCTCCAGTCTGGAAATTGATTTTTGCGTCGTTTTCGATCGCAGTAGTTCTAATTTCTGGTCCTTTAGTATCCATAAGAATAGCAATATTCTTAGATACAGCACGTGTGTTGTCGATGATTTTACGAAAACCTTCCTCTGACAAGTGAGCAGAGTTCATACGCACAACATTCATTCCACTTTCGTAGAGCTCTCTAATAAAATCTTCTGTACTTCTCCAGTCAGAGATAGTAGCAACAATTTTTGTTTGTTTTGTAGTCATACAATTTATCAAGAATTTCACACAAGTAATCGCTTGTGCTACCTAACTATATTTTTCTAATCATTTAAAAGATTCGATCGCCAGACGATACGAATCTAGTCCAAAACCAAGGATAACACCTCTACAGGCAGCCGACAGATAAGAGTGGTGTCTGTATGGTTCACGAGCATGAACATTTGAAATATGTACTTCTATAACCGGAGTGTTTATTGCACGAATAGCATCAGCAATGGCAATGGACGTGTGAGTGTAAGCACCGGCATTCAGGACAATGCCATCGTACTCAAACCCGACTTCATGGATCTTGTCTATAATTGCACCTTCGCAATTAGATTGATAAAAAGAAATTTCGTCATTGGGAAACTTCTGACGAAGCATTCGGATATAATCATCAAAGCTGGTGGCTCCATAAACTGAAGGTTCGCGTTTGCCTAACAAATTAAGATTGGGACCATTAATAATTTGTATCTTCATGTTCTATTTGTTTTATTTGCCCGAAGCAAAAATGACTTCCTTTCCGAAATTGGCTGCAAAAATACGAAAATGTTTTGATACATTCTTCGCTCATATTTGCTAATTTAGCCACCGTTACTACTTTTTTTGAAGAATTAATCAAACTATGGACCAAGACCAAAAAAAGATTATTGAAAGCTATATTACTTTTATCCAACTGGAAAAAGGTTTATCCGATAACACTCTTGACGCTTACCAAAGGGACCTGAACAAGCTCCTGGCATTTGCTGCCGAAGTAAATATACCGGTTGTACAATTAACGCTTGACGACCTTCATCAGTTCATTGCAAGGCTACATGATAATGGTTTAACCGAAAGATCGAAGAAAAGAGTTATATCCGGAATTAAGTCTTTTTATAAGTTTTTAGTGCTGGAAGATTATCTAAAAGCCGATCCATCCGAGCTTCTTGAGTCGCCGCGGCTTGCATTAGTGCTTCCGGATGTGCTTTCGGTTGATGAGATTGACAGGCTGATTTCTGTTATTGATCTTTCAAAACCTGAGGGAGAGAGAAATCGTGCCATATTCGAGGTTTTATATGGTTGCGGACTTCGGATAACCGAGCTTTTAAATCTTAAGCTTTCGGATATTTATTTCGAGGAGGAGTTTATCCGTATTATGGGCAAAGGTAATAAGCAAAGGCTTGTTCCTATTTCGGATGTTGCCTTAGACAGAATAAAAAAATATCTGATTGACCGGAGTCAGCTGGATGTTAAACCCGAGTTTAGCGATATCCTTTTTCTGAGTGTGAGAGGGAAGCAGCTCACACGTATGCGTGTTTTTAAGATAATAAAAGATTGTGCTGAGCTTGCCGGAATTAAGAAACATATTAGTCCGCATACATTCCGGCACTCATTTGCGACTCACTTGCTGGAACGCGGAGCCAATCTGCGTGTGATTCAGCAGTTGCTGGGGCATGAGCGTATTACGACTACTGAAATTTATACGCATCTCGATAAACGATTCCTTCGCGAAGAGATACTAAACCACCATCCGAGGAATAAGGATTATCATTCTTCCTGACAGAAGTTATTGCGGATAAGCATCCAGTTGCGTTTTAGTCCGGCGAACTTTGTGCGCTTAACGGGTGAGCCTTTAAAATAACGGCTGAAATCTTCCTGCTTCATGCTTTCGAGCATGGAGGGGTCGATGCGCATGATAATCTCCTTAGGTGTAAACTCTTTAATATGTGTGGGTGTGGCGAATCGATTCCACGGACATACTTTCTGGCAGATGTCGCAGCCATACACTTGTTTGCCAAACTGCTGACTGAAAGAATCCGGTATTTCGTCCCGATTTTCAATAGTCAGATACGAAATGCATTTTTTGCTGTCAAGGTAATAGGGCAATAGAGCTTTTGTGGGACAATTGTCAATGCAGCGTGTGCATGAGCCGCATCGTGACTTCATAGGTGTGTCGTAGTCCAGTTCGAGATCAACCATTAGCAATCCAAGGAAGAAAAATGTTCCTTTTTGCGGAATAATAAGCATATTGCTTTTGCCTATAAATCCAATTCCTGCCTGAGCAGCCCAGTATCTTTCCAGAACAGGGGCTGTGTCAACGAAACATCTGCCCGTTGTTTCTGCTATCTCATTATTTATATATGTATAGAGGCTGTTCAGCTTTTCCTTTACAACATCGTGGTAATCTTCGCCATAGGCATAGTATGAGAATTGCGGCTGATCAGCTTTTTGTATTTGCTGAGGAAAGTAGTTCAGCGCAACAACTATAATGGAACGTGCTCCTTCGACAAGAAGAGCGGGATTTAGTCTTTTGTCGAGATTATTCTCCATATAGGACATTGCAGCGTTTCCGTTCTTACCGATCCATGTTTTGAAGGCATCAGCAATATTTTCCGCTACTTTCTGAACAGGGGTTATGCCGATTGCATCGAATCCCAGTTCGAGGGCTTTGTCTTTTATTGAAGCTGTATTTGTTTTTTTCATTATAGTTTTTGTGTAATATATTCTTCTATTACAGTCGGGTAAAACTGATGTTCAAGAACTTGTACCTTTCTGGCGATCTCTTGCGGCGTGTCTGCCGGCAGAATACCGCACGATTTCTGAAATAGAATCTTTCCGGAGTCAAAATCCTTATCGACAAGGTGGATTGTTATTCCGCTCTCGCTTTCATTGTTCTCCTTTACAGCACAATGAACGTTCATTCCATACATCCCTTTTCCGCCGAATTTAGGAAGTAAAGCCGGATGTATATTAATGATTTTATTTTCATATTTATTGATCAGAGAAACCGGAATTTTCTTTAGAAAACCGGCAAGAATGATTACATCAATACGCTCTTGTTCTAATAGCTGAATGATGTGGCCATTTTCGAAATCACCGTTGGAGCAATAGATTACCGGAATATCCCAATTTAATGCACGATCAAAAATTCCTGCCTCTTTTCTATTCGAAATGACAGAAACGATATCAATTTGTTCGCTCTTTTGGAAATATTTATACAATACTTCGGCGTTACTTCCGTTGCCTGAAACAAAAATTGAGACTCTTTTTCGCATAAAAACAGTAATTTTATTGCACAAACCTATATAGAGTGTGCAGGAAAAGTAAATTAATCGTTCTTTTTTTTGGGAGTAATGAAAAAATATCTATTTCTTTGCACCACAAAAATAGAAAACAAATAGATTATTAACTAACTAAATTTTAAAGTTATGTCTCAAGTAGCAGAAAAAGTAAAAGCAATCATCGTTGAAAAATTAGGTGTTGAAGAATCAGAAGTAACTATGGACGCTAGCTTCACTAATGATCTAGGTGCTGACTCTCTTGATACAGTAGAACTTATCATGGATTTCGAAAAAGAATTCGGAATTACAATTGCTGATGATCAAGCTGAAAAAATTGGAACAGTAGGTGAAGCTGTTTCTCATATCGAAGCTGCTTTGGCTCAAAAGTAATCTACTTTTTAACAACACTTTATGGAATTAAAAAGAGTTGTAGTAACAGGTCTTGGTGCTATCACTCCGCTTGGTAATACTTTAGAGGAAACTTGGAAAGCATTGCTTAACGGAGAGAGTGGGGCAGGACCTATTACTCTTTTCGATGCAAGTAAATTCAAAACACAATTTGCGTGTGAAGTGAAGAATTTTGATCCTACAAAATTCTTTGAACGCAAAGAGGTTCGCAAATATGATCGCTATGCTCAACTTGGTATTGCTGCCGCTAAGGAAGCAATTGAAGATGCAGGCTTTGATATGGAGAAACTCGATACAGACGAAGTTGGAGTTGTTTTTTCTGCCGGTATTGGTGGAATCTCAACATTCGAACAGGAAGTTAGCGGTTACTATTGCAACCAGGAAATCGGACCGAAATTTAATCCATTCTTCATTCCAAAAATGATTGCTGACATTTGTGCAGGTCATATTTCAATGATGTATGGATTCAGAGGACCGAACTATGCAACAGTTTCGGCTTGTGCTTCTTCAACGAATTCAATTATCGACGCGTTCAACCTGATCCGTTTGGGTAAAGCTAATGCAATTATCACCGGTGGAGCTGAGGCTTCGATTACTCCGGCTGGTGTTGGTGGTTTTAACTCAATGCAGGCTCTTTCAACACGTAATGATGAACCAACCAAAGCTTCTCGTCCTTTCAGCGCTTCACGCGATGGATTTGTGATGGGTGAAGGTGGAGCTTGTCTTGTGTTAGAAGATCTTGATCATGCACTGGCTCGTGGTGCTAAAATTTACTGCGAGGTAGTAGGGGGTGGGATGTCAGCCGATGCTTACCACTTGACAGCAACTCATCCTGATGGATTAGGTGCGAAACTGGTAATGCAGAGAGCATTGAAAGATGCGGGCTTGCAACCTGAAGATATTGATTATATCAATGTTCATGGTACATCAACTCCTGTAGGTGATATTTCTGAGTCGAAAGCGATTAAATCTGTATTTGGTGAACATGCATATGACCTGAACATTAGTTCAACAAAATCAATGACTGGTCACTTACTTGGAGCAGCAGGTGCTATTGAAGCTACTGTAGCTGTTTTGTCTGTTCAGAATGATATCGTTCCTCCGACAATTAATTTCACTGAAGGTGATGAGGATCCGGAAATTGACTACAAATTGAATTACACATTCAATAAAGCTCAGAAACGTACAGTAAGAGCAGCGTTGTCAAATACATTCGGATTTGGTGGCCATAACGCAAGTGTTATCGTTAAGAAATTTGAAAAGTAACGTGTTTGCGAAACTATATAATCGAATAAGGCTCTTTGCAAATAGACGCAAGGAGCCTTATTTATTGTATCGTCGTCTTTTGGGCTTTTATCCTAACGATATCAGTATCTACGAACAGGCTTTTTTGCATAAATCCTCAGCTGTTAAAGACGAGCAGGGGGGGTGGATAAACAATGAACGGCTTGAGTTTTTAGGAGATGCTATTCTTGATGCTATTGTAGCGGATATTTTGTATCATCGCTTTCAAATGAAGAAAGAAGGTTTTCTTACTAATACCCGGTCTAAAATTGTACAGAGAGAAACATTAAACGGAATTGCACTGGACTTAGGTTTGGATAAATTTATTGTTGTTTCAGAAAGAACCAGAACGCAAAGTAGTTGTATCTACGGTAATGCGTTAGAAGCTCTGATAGGCGCTATTTATATTGATAAGGGATATGAAGTGACGAAGGCATTTATTGAGGTGAAGATGATTAATAAATTCATTAACCTTGCCAGCGTCGCAAAGAAAGAGGTGAACTTTAAGTCGAAGTTGATAGAGTGGAGTCAAAAACATAAAGTTTCTATCCAGTTCGAGTTATTGGAATCCTTTGTTGATGATGATAATAAGCCAGTATTTCAGACTCAGGTGCTTTTAGGCGGACAAGCCGGAGGTATCGGTATCGGGTTCTCAAAGAAGGAGTCGCATCAGAATGCAGCTCAGATGACTTTGAATAAAATTAAAACAGAGCCTGCTTTTAAACGTTTGGTGATTGATCATGCTTCATGCAATGATAAGCAGGCTGTTTCAATGACTGAATTGCCTGAAATTGAATCAGCGGATACTCCTCAGGATGAGGATTTATAAAATGAGCTCATCTTAACTTTTGGATAAGTCGGGATGACCTCAATAAAAAAACGCACAGAAAATTTATTCTGTGCGTTTTTTTATATCAAAGCAAGGTTAATGTAATTTCTTACACTATTCTCCTTTGTCAGTGTCTTTGTTCCCATTACAGGATGAAAAATTGAAAATACCTTGAACAATAAAGATGGCACTCAATATTAAAAGAAAATAGGTCTGTGTCCAGAATCCATAAATTGCCAGAATTATGCCTGCCAGAAGACGAATCCATTGTCCGATGCTCCATTTCTTCCAAAATGCCAGTTTCATACTATTGTATAATAAATGTTGTTCTCAGTAGCAGAGCTGCTAAAACTCTGCAGAGTCAATTATTTGTCCTGTTTTTCCAATACCTCTTCTAACTTGCGAATAAGCGGAGGAAGAGTAATGTCATTGTTGCGAAGTACTTTGCCTGCATGTTCTCCTTTCTCAGTAAGAGAGAAGTACATCAGTCTTTTGTCTTTTTCGCCCATGATACGATTTACAAAGCCTTTTTCTTCAAGTGATCTCAATATTTTTGAAGTATGTGATGCGCGCATGTTAGTAAGCTTTGATACATCGCCTGATGAATACTGACCAGTTGCTAAAAGGCAAATGGTGATTGCTTCGTTTATGTTTACGTGAAATTGAAGTTGAAGCTCTTCTTCAAATCTGTCGATATTCTGACAGATTTCTTTGATTAGGGAAATTGAATCCATATTGTTAAGGTTTAGAATATTCGAATATTCATGTATTAAACAACTATATTTCGACAAATGTTTTGAACGACAATATCTTTAACGTACACTTTACCAAATTATTACATTTCTCTAGTATATACTAAAGATTCTTTTTTTTCTCATTTTAATTACCAATAACTCTTCTTATTATCAGAAATAGTTTTTTAAGCTCTTCTAATACATAACTATCAAACCTTTTAGTCAACAAAATCGTTATAATTACGAATCGAGGGTTTTAATTTGAGATATCAAAGATGAAATATCTCGTTTTCGAAACCTAATAATTGATTGTCGTTTGTTTTGTTGATTTTTGAATTTAGATTTGATCTTTTTCATGACAATCAATTTATTGGTTAGATAGTTAATTAGTGTTTTGGTTTTTAGTAGTGATGCGTGAGCGGATGCTTGCGCATCACTGTTTTTATATAATACCAATTAAGTAGAACAGGTATATGATATATAAACACAGCACCAACCCACCTTCCCATCTTTTTATTACGTATCCCGTACGCATAAGAGGTAGAAGTAATAATGAGAATCCAAGCATGACGTAAGTATCAACCGGGCTTATTCCGGTTGTGGAAATTGGTTTAATCATGGAGCTAATACCTAACACAAGAAAAACGTTATAAATATTAGAACCTACTACGTTACCGATTGCTATATCCTTATTTCCTTTTAATGTCGCTACAATAGATGTCGCCAACTCAGGAGTGCCTGTTCCTGCTGCAACGATAGTTAATCCGATTACGGCTTCACTCATTCCTAACAGGCGAGCAATCTTTACCGCGTTGTCAACTAACAGGCTGGATCCGCCGATGAGAAGGCCTAGGCCTAGAAGAATAAAAAAAGTATCAAGCTTCCAGTTTGTTCCTGGTTTTGACTCTTTTATTTCTTTATCCGGGTTTTCTGTATTGCTCTTTTTTTCTTTTTGAGCATTACGGATCAATAGTAGTGTGTATACTATTGTTCCGAGACAAAATATTCCGGACTCCCATCGAGTTATTATTCCATCCATAAAAAAGAATGGTAATAATAGTGCCCCGAATATCATAAACGGCATGTCCTGTTTAATAATAGAACGTGTTATGTATAGAGGAGCAACTAAAGCACAAATACCTAATATCGCACCGATATTGAAAATGTTGGATCCGATAGCATTACCTGCTGCAATTTCAGATTGTCCTGAGAGAGCAGCCTTAATGCTAACAACTAATTCAGGTGAACTTGTGCCCAGTGATACAACTGTCAAACCTACAATAAGTGGTGGAATTCCTGCTTTTAAAGCTAGTGATGAGCTTCCTTTAACCAGGAAATCAGCGCCAAAGTAAAGTATGGCTAGTGACAGTAATAGTAATAATAAATATATGAACATAATCTTTTATGTTACAAAAGATTCCGCAAAAATAATACTAATGAATTAATTCTCGCAATAATCTATTCAAAGATAAATATATTTCACACAATCTAATGTTTTTTCGGCAATTATTTTCTTGTAACTATGCAAGAACAAAGAAGTTATGCGTTTGTTCTTCTTTAAACTATATGTCGATTATGATAAGCGTGAATTACATAAATATCTATGATGCGATTACCCCGGAAAATAATCAGGAAATCACCGATATATTACTTCGTTCAGCAGGAGCTAACGGAGCAATGAATCTTCGGATTGAGCGCATTGTTTCAAATGGGGAAGCATCACCGCCGGATTTCTGGTATGACCAGGATTTTAATGAATGGTGCTGTCTTGTCCATGGTTGTGCTGTTTTGCAAACAGAATTACAGGAAGAAATTGTTTTAAGTAAAGGTGATTCCTGTTTTCTTTCGCGACATCTTAAACATCGTGTTTCAGAGGTTTCAGATGATGCAATCTGGATTACTGTTTGCTGGCACTGAGTTTGTGACATTTCTCTTCGAAAATAACTTCATGATTTTTTTTCAAAGTCCATTTTGAATTAATCTGCGATAGTATATACAGTTGATCCGGACCTTCGTACTCTTTGCCGGTTTTTGTTAATATTTCTGATGATTTTTCAGATGGAAGGTATAGTTCTACTGCTGAACTGTCATTTGCAAAAATAATAAATCCTGACGTTACATATTCACTGGAATCAGCAACCGGATTCATACGTATACCAGATTCAAATAACCGGATACAATCTTTACGGACTTCTGACCATGTGTAGCCTGCAGAGGTCAGACAGCCATGCTTGTCTTTGTCTCCTCCTATAACAGATGTTTCTGTTTTTGTGCTATTCGCAGCTTTTGAATCTGATTTATTCGCTACTCCCTGACAGCTTATTAGTATAGCTACAGCCGGAATTATTGATAAGTATTTCATATTCTATCTTATTTGTTATATTTGTGTGTTGTACAAATGTAATTTTTATAATTGGAAATATATATATTATGCAATTGTTTAAAGCCTTTAGAACTGTTGAAGAAAATGGAGCTTTCATCTCTTCAGTAGTAGAAATCCCAATTGATACATTACCAACAAATGAGGTGTTGGTAAAGGTTCATTATTCGGGTATTAATTATAAAGATTTATTGTCTTCAAAGGGCAATAAGGGTGTAACTAAGGTTTATCCACATACTCCGGGTATTGATGCTGCAGGCGTTGTTGTGTCCGATAAGTCCGGAACGTTTAAGAGCGGAGATCAGGTTGTTGTAATGGGATACGATCTGGGTATGAATACAGATGGCGGTTTTGCCGAGTATATCTCTGTTCCTTCAGACTGGGTTCTTTTAAAACCGGAAAGATTTACACTTAAGGAAGCGATGCTTATTGGTACAAGCGGTTTTACGGCAGCATTAGGTATTTCTAAAATGCTTCGGATGGGGCAGACTCCTGAAGATGGTCCTCTTGTTGTAACAGGTGCAACGGGTGGAGTCGGGGCTTTTGCCGTTCAGATATTGTCCAGTCTTGGATTTGATGTTTGTTGCGTAACAGGCAAAATGGAGATGAAAGATTCGTTGCTGGCTTTAGGAGCTAAAGCTGTGATGTTGCGTGACGAGTTTATGGTGCCTAAAGAGAAGCCTCTGGTTCGTCCGCGTTTTGCCGGAGGATTGGATACAGTTGGCGGAGAAATGCTTGTTTCGTTGCTGAAACAAACTTCGAAATCTGGTTCAGTTTCAACATGTGGAAATGTAGGAGGAGCCGAGTTGAATATGACAGTATTGCCATTCATATTAAATGGGATAAATCTGCTCGGAATTAATGCAGCTGATACTCCGATGAGTATACGCAAAGACGTGTGGAAGCTTCTTTGCGAAGCTGTTGATCCAGAGATGGTGTCCCGATTAGGAAAAGAAATTTCACTGGGTGAAGTCGGAGATGCTATTGAACAGATGAGTAACGGGCAGCATACGGGACGTTTTCTTATTAAACTTCCGTAGATATGGATATATAAAAAAAGCCGAACAACTTGTTTGGCTTTTTTTATATATCTGTTGATATTATTTTGTAGAGTCAGCTTGCTGAACCGGAGATTCAAAACCTGGAGCAGCTAAAGCCGGATCTGTTTGTGCAGCTTCGTTAACCTGATTTACGATTTCAGATGATTGAGCACCAGTGTGCTCTTTCGGAAGAAACCATGCAGATGCGATACATAGAACCATAATAATACCTGCAAGAGTCCATGTGAATTTTTCGATTCCGTTTGAAGTACCTGCAACACCCATAATTCTGTTTGCAGAAGAGAAAGAAGAATCTAGTCCTCCACCTTTAGATTTTTGCACCAATACAACAATAATCATCAAAATAGATGCAATAAGAATGCAAATAGTTAGAAAGGTATACATTTTAATGTTATTTTTTTATGTTAGCAATTAATAATTCTAAGTAACGTATTTGATCAGCAAAGTAAACACTTTTTTTCGGATATTTCAAACTTAAGCTTTTAATAATTTCCAAAGCCTTTTCATAACGCTTCTGTTTAATGTAAATTTTAGCCAGACTTTCAGTAAGCAAGTCATCTTCTGAAGGTTCCGGAATTGATTTGCATTCCGCATTGTCGTCAGTTTCTTCCGGATATTCATCCAGGTATTCGCTCTCTTGTTTTACCTGAGAGAGTGTTGAACGAAAGCTGTTATCATCGTCAGAGAAAGATATGAATTTGTCAATCAAATCCTGGTGCTCAAGGGGATTGGTATTTGTTTCCGGTGTTTCATCACTATTATCGTCTGCGGATAACAGATTATTAACATAATTAAGAGCAGCGTAAGAAGACTGGACTTCTTTTTCCAGTTCCAGCTCGTCAATAGAATCACTAACCGGAGTAGTATGAATTCTGGCTTCGGAAGTTTCTTTCTGATTTTTAGATACAGAATCTTTGTTTAAGAATGATTCGATTAGTAACAAAGCATCATTTGTTGTTATTGTGTCATTCTTTTTAGACTGCTCTTTATTTCTTGCCAGTTCAAACACCTCATTCCATCCGACATGTTTATCAGCTAAAAGTTGAAATAGCTGCCTTTTGTCAGAAAGCAGCACTACCGTTTTCTGGATATTGCTAACGAATCCGGAATGATGAGTCAACTGTAGCTTTTTTACCAGAGCCAGACGCGCGGCTGTAAAAGCAGGATATTTCTCAATAAGCTCTTCGAGTTGGGAAATAGTAATGCTGCTTTCCTCAGGGTTTAAAAAAAAATGGTTTAGCTCTTCCCCGGTAATACCGTTGTTACCATCTTGCGACTGTTGCATTGTATATCTGATCAGTTAGCTCTTCGACAATTTCTTTTATTAATTGATCCTGTACCTGATTAAGCATAAGGTTACTGTTAAAATCGCGATATGCAGTAAAGGTCTGATCAAAATCTTCTTTTGGGTTTGTTTTGTTCGTAAACTTAACATTCACCCCTACGGTCAGACGGGTTTGTGCAGCATATGCATCTGCCTGAACAGCCTGAGGTGTAAGGTCGTAGCGGGTAATGGCGCCTTCGATTTGCAGATCTCCTCCATTTTTGACAAAGGTAAGGCGAGTCTGACGAGTGTAAATATCTTTTAATCCGTCATCAAAAGCAATCGCTAAAGGAGTGTATACAAGTGCAGCCTTGATAGGGAAGTTCTGAATGGAGATTGTTTTTACCTTTGTATAATCGATTGATGCCCCGTTGAATTTATAAGAAATGGTGCATGATACAAGCGATACAAGTAAAAACGTATAGAATAGAATTCTTTTCATTGAGTTAATGTTTATTCTTTATCTTGTTTGTCGTCTAATCCGAATTCTTTTATTTTACGGTAAAGGGTTCTTTCCGAAATCTTAAGTTCATTTGCTGCCGGTTTTCTTTTTCCGTTATATTTAGCCAGAACTCTGGTTATGATCTCTTTTTCAATCTCTTCTAAAGATTTACCTTCCTTTATTTCGTTGTCGATATCCTCTGTCTCGGTATATTCTATTTCGTGATCAATCTGAACCTGTGATGGGTTATTCTTAATCTCGAAAGCAGGGGTATGGTTCACAATTGCAGGAAGATTCGATTCCGAAGAATGCATAATCGTCTGTGCAGGCAAATCCTTTGTATGAGATCCGATTAATTCCTGAACAATTGTTTTCAGATCATTAACCTCCTTCTTCATATCAAAGAGTATTTTGTAAATTATCTCTCTCTCTTTTGCAAAAGAGTGATCGTCATCCTGTTTTTCCGATTGATAACGGATCAGTGATGTCTGATTTACCGGCAGGTAATGAGCAAGTATTTTAGAATCAATCTCACGCGATGTTTCAATAATTGAAATTTGCTCAGTGATATTCTTTAGCTGTCTTACATTTCCCGGAAAAGGATAATGTATCAGTTCTCTTTTAGCATCATCTGTCAGCTGAATTGCAGGCATGCGATACTTTGATGAAAAGTCTGCTGCAAATTTTCTGAAGAGAAGAAAAATATCATCTCCTCTTTCGCGTAAAGGCGGTATCTGAACAGGAACTGTGCTAAGACGATAGAATAAATCCTCTCTGAATTTACCTTCTTCTATTGCCTTTACCATATTTACGTTTGTAGCTGCAACTATACGTACATTCGTCTTTTCAACTTTGGATGATCCGACTTTCATGTACTCTCCGGTTTCAAGCACGCGAAGTAACCGGGCCTGAGTTGGCAGAGGAAGTTCACCGACTTCGTCAAGGAAGATTGTGCCATTATTTGCAAATTCAAAATATCCTTTTCTGTCGCTTAAAGCTCCTGTGAATGAGCCTTTTTCATGTCCGAACAGCTCAGAATCAATAGTGCCTTCGGGAATAGCGCCGCAGTTTACGGCTATATATGCAGCATGCTTTCTATGGCTATATTGGTGAATTATTTGCGGAAAGTTCTCTTTTCCAACGCCACTTTCTCCTGTGATTAATACAGAAAGATCAGTAGGTGCAACCTGCAGGGCTATATCTAATGCGCGGTTCAGGCCGGGCGCGTTACCAATGATGCCAAATCGTTGCTTTACTGCAATAAGATCAGGTTTCGCCATAATTCAAATTCTCTCTTTTTTATAATTACATACAAAGGTAATCAAAATATTAGATAGAAATTGTACTTTTGTACATCTATAAATGATTTGAGTTTCAATCTTTTGTTTCAAAGTTGAAATGAATTGTTCAAAATCAGAACTGGAATATAAAAATAAATTCATACATGATTAATAAAGTCCGTCCTAAGAAATTTTTAGGACAACATTTTCTGACTGACCTATCCGTAGCAGAACGTATCGCCGATACACTTTCTGATTATAAACAATACCCGGTACTTGAGGTTGGTCCGGGTATGGGTGTTCTTACTCAGTTTCTCATCGAGAAAGGTTATGACTTAAAGGTTGTTGAGTTAGACAGAGAGTCTGTTCCATATCTTGAACAGCACTTTCCGGCTCTTGCAAACCGTATTATAGAGGCGGATTTTCTTCAATTGCCGCTGGATGAACTTTTTGAAGGCGAATTTTGTCTTATTGGTAATTATCCGTATAACATATCTAGCCAGATCTTTTTTAAAGTTTTGGAAAACAAAGAGCGGATTCCGGTATGTTCGGGAATGATACAAAAGGAAGTAGCAGAGCGCATGGCTGCTAAACCAGGAACGAAAGCATATGGTATTCTGACTGTTCTTATGCAGGCATATTATGATATCGAATATCTTTTCACTGTTTCAGAGCATGTGTTTAACCCACCTCCGAAAGTAAAATCGGCTGTAATCCGAATGGTGAGAAATGACGATAAAAAACTCTCATGTGATGAGAAACTTTTTAAACTGGTTGTAAAATCATCTTTCAACCAGCGTCGTAAGACATTGAGAAATTCATTAAAATCGGTTTGTGGCAAAGAGTGTCCTCTGTTTGAGGATGTTCTTTTCAATAAGAGACCCGAACAACTTTCTGTTCAGGAATTTCAGGATTTGACAAATATGTTGGCTCCCTATATCATAAAATAGTGAGTTGATTTTTTAATACATCTGTTTATATGAATATGTTTGAGCCAAATAAAGAGTTTATTGACAAGCTGCAGTTGTGTATTCTTCAGAAGGATGATAAAGGAGCACTGGAGCTTTTAGATGGACTTCATGCTGCAGACATAGCTCAGCTCTATGATGTGCTGGAGGTTGAGGAGGCAAAATACCTTTATCTTCTTTTGGAAGGAGAGAAGGCTGCCGATGTATTGATGGAGCTTGACGAGGAAGATCGGGAAGAGTTTCTGGAGTCTGTACCAACGGAAATTATCGCAAAGCACTTTGTTGATAACATGTATACGGATGATGCTGTTGAATTGATCCGTGATATGGATGAAGATGAACAGGAAGAAATTCTTTCTCATATCGAAGATGTTGAGCAGGCCGGTGATATTGTTGACCTTCTGAAATACGACGAGAATACGGCCGGAGGTATCATGGGTACCGAAATGATAGTCGTAAACGAGGAGTGGAGTATGCCTGAATGTCTGAAAGAGATGCGCATGCAGGCAGAAGAGATGGAAAACATTTATCATATTTATGTGGTAGATGCGGATAATCGACTGAAAGGAATTTTTCCATTAAAAAAGATGATTACCAGTCCATCTGTATCCCGCGTTAAGCACGTTATGGTTAAGGATCCGATTTCCATAAAAGTTGATGCTCCTCTGGATGAAGTTTCACACATGTTCGAAAAATATGACCTTGTAGCAATACCGGTAATAGACAGTATCGGCCGTTTGGTCGGTCAAATTACTGTGGATGATGCCATGGATGAAATGATTGAACAATCAGAAAGAGACTATCAGTTGGCTTCGGGTATCTCTCAGGATGTTGAAACTTCCGATAATGTACTTGTACAGACAAGTGCCCGCTTACCATGGCTTGTAATCGGAATGATCGGAGGGTTAAGCAATTCTGTGATTCTCGGAAAATTTGAGTCTTTTTTTGTCTCTAATCCTAAGATGGCCTTGTTTATACCTCTTATCGGAGGTACAGGGGGGAACGTCGGGATTCAATCTTCGGCGATTGTCGTTCAGGGGTTAGCAAACAAGACTCTGAATATCGGAAAACTATGGATTCAGGTAATGAAAGAAGCTGCTGTTGCGTTAATTAATGCCAGTATGATTTCATTGCTTGTATTTATATATAACTGGATTATGTTCGGTAATAATACCGTCACTTATTCCGTTTCTATCTCATTATTTGTCGTGGTGATGTTTGCTTCTATCTTTGGAACAATCGTACCACTGACATTAGAAAAATTCAAGATAGATCCTGCCATCGCAACGGGACCTTTTATAACCATTACAAATGACATCATTGGGATGCTTATTTATATGGGTGTTAGCACATTATTATCGTAAAAAAATGCTTTTTTTTATGATTGAATTAAAGAAATGTGTTTATTTGCGAATTGAAGTTACATTACTTACACAATAAAAATACTATGATGGATGCGCATGAAACCAAAAGTGCTCTAAACGTAGAGAACTTGGAAAACCCGGTGGTTCAGCAGTTCGCTGAAGATTTAGAAAAGGCTTATCAACAATACACTTGTAAGTCCGATGTTGTAACCCGTATGACGGAGCTCCTGGATCTTCCGGTGGATGACGTCAAAGCGGAAGTAGATTACCTTAAGCAGTCCTATTACCGAATTCGTAAGCAAGAAGCTGAATTTGAAAAGGCGACTTACGTTTCAGCAAATGAAACGGAAGAGGGTTTTGTTGCTTCTGAGGATGAACTTGAGGAGGAATTTAAAGAGTTGCTGGGCCGTTATAAAGATAAACGATCAGCTGTTGCACAGGAGAAACAGCGCATCAAAGAAGAAAATCTTGCAAAAAAACTTCAGATTATTGATCAGCTTAAAGCTATGACTGAAGATGCAGATGATGTGAGTAAAAATTATACGGACTTTCAGGCTCTTCAGAAAAACTGGCGGGAAATAACTGATCTTCCCGCAAGCGAAGTAGCTGAGTTATGGAAGCAATATCATCATTATGTTGAGAAATTCTATGAGCTCCTTAAAATAAATAAAGAGCTTAGAGATTACGATTATAAACGTAATTATGAATTAAAATGTGCTCTTTGCGAAGCCGCTGAACGTATTGCTGAGCAAGACGAAATTGTTTCCGCATTTCATCAGTTGCAGAAACTGCATGATGAATGGCGTGAAATAGGTCCGGTTGCAAAAGAAATGCGCGATGAGCTTTGGAATCGTTTTAAGAATGCATCCACACAGATAAACAAAAAGCATCAGTCGCATTTTGAGTCGCTTAAAGAAAAAGAGCTTCAGAATGAAACTGAAAAGATACGTTTGTGTTCAGCTGTTGAGGAGTTGCTTACAGTTAAACCCGATTCTTTTGCAAAATGGGAAGAGGCAACTCAATCTCTTTTAGGTGCTCAGGCTGAATGGAAAACTCTTGGTTTTGCTCCGAAGAAAATAAACAATGCTTTGTATGAAAGATTCAGAACTGCTTGTAATGTTTTCTTTGATGCAAAAGCGGAATTTTACGCATCAGTTAAATCAGAGTTAGAAGTTAATCTGAAACGTAAAATAACTCTTTGCGAAAAAGCAGAGTCACTTAAGGATAGCACAGAGTGGCGCAAAACAACTGATAAACTGATCGCTCTTCAGAAAGAGTGGAAAACGATTGGTGCTACACCTCGTAAACACTCTGATGAAGTTTGGAAAAGATTTATCGCTGCTTGTGACTCTTTCTTTGAAAGAAAAAATAAAGAACAGGCGAATCAGAAAGATGAAGAAAAAGAAAATCTGGCTAAAAAGCATGATTTGATAGCTCAGTTGAAATCTTTAATGGAACAGGATCTGACAATTGATCAGGTAAGAGATCTTATCAATCAGTTTAATAATGTAGGACATGTGCCATTCAAAGAAAAAGACAAAGTCTATAAAGAGTTTCATGCTTTGGTTGATGATTGTTTCGCCAAATTGAATGTAAATAAGAACAAATCAAGACTGGATTCATTCTCATCTTCTGTTGAGAAACTGACTTCAGAGAATAATAAATCTAATCTGTTGAAAGAGAGAGAGAAGTTAATGCGTCAGTTTGAGCATATTCGTGCTGAATTGAAAAACTACGAAAATAATATTCTCTTCCTTTCTTCTTCTTCAAAATCAGGAAACAGCTTAGTTAAAGATTTAGAGAAGAAAATTGAAAAACTCAAAGAAGACATGAACCTAATCGTTCAAAAAGTCAATATTATTGATAATAAATTAAATTGAAATGAGTAAAGAAATCGAATGGTCTGAATTAGGTTTTGGCTATATGCCTACAGACTTCAATGTTCGTTGCCATTACAAGGATGGAAAATGGGGCGAGCTTGAAAAACACGACACAGAATACATTAATATTCATATGGCCGCAACTTGTCTTCATTATGGACAAGAAGCATTTGAAGGATTGAAAGCATATCGTGGGAAAGACGGAAAGATTCGTATTTTCCGTTTGGAAGAAAATGCAAAAAGACTTCAATCCTCTTGTGATGGAATAAAAATGGCAAAATTGCCAATTGATAAGTTTCAAGAAGCGGTTATTGAGGCTGTAAAACTCAATGAGAGATTCGTACCTCCTTATGGTAGTGGTGCGTCATTGTATATTCGACCTTTACTTATTGGGACGAGTGCCCAGGTTGGAGTTAAGCCATCTAAAGAGTATATGTTCGTGATTTTTGTTACACCGGTCGGACCATACTTCAAAGAAGGATTTAAACCTACTCCAATGGTAATTCTTCGCAGTTACGACCGTGCTGCTCCTCTTGGTACAGGTAAGTACAAAGTAGGAGGTAACTATGCTGCGAGTCTTGCCTCGGGCGAAAGAGCTCATGAAATGGGATATTCAGCCGTATTGTTCCTTGATGCTAAAGAGAAGAAGTTTATCGACGAATGTGGACCTGCTAACTTCTTTGCAATCAAAAATAACACTTATATCACTCCTAAATCAGATTCTATTTTACCGTCTATCACAAATGATAGCTTGATGAAACTGGCTGAACATATGGGAATGAAAGTTGAGCGTCGTCCTGTTATGGAAGACGAGTTAAGTACGTTCGAAGAAGCCGGTGCATGTGGTACTGCTGCTGTAATAAGTCCGATCGAACGAATTGACGATGTGGAAGAAAATAAATCTTACATCTTATCTGAAGATGGTAAGCCAGGTCCTGTTTGCGAAGCTCTCTATAATAAACTTAGAGGAATTCAATACGGAGAAGAAGCTGACCCGTTCGGATGGATTACGATTGTTGAATAATTATTTGATTTGACATAAAAAAAGGAGTAACCTATAAGTTAGGTTACTCCTTTTTTTTATCCTGCACACCCTGTGCTATCCGGTATATTTGTATTAAGCGGATCAAACCGGTTGGTGAGTTTGTTTATTTGAAGCATTTGGTCGCCTTTCAATTTCTTTTTTTTGCGTAAGCGTTTATGAAATTCAACAGTTAAGCATACGTCTGTTCCGGCAGCAATAACCGTATTTATTAATAAGGTCAAAGGATGTGTTATTTTTTTTATAGGCATGATTTATTTTTTTTGACCTTATCTTTTACAATTCCGATGCGCATGGGATTGGAAATTCGAAGGTGTGAATTTGCTAATTCATACTAATATTTGAAGTAATCGAAAGTTTGATTTGACTAATTTATATGTTCGGACAGTGAACTTAATACGTTTGAAGTCGCCTGAATAATCGGATAATATGGCGAACTGTGAAAGTATGCAATGACAACATGACAATACAATGACAACATAATTTAGGTTGTGTTGTTATTGCTAATTGATTGACTACTACTTGTATAATCGTGCAATGACAACATGACAATATAAATTCTTATTTTTTTGTAGGATTCCTGATTGATTTAATTCATAATCTATGTGAGGCTTCTTTTTTTAAACAATCCATCATTAACCGAGTTTATTCGCTAATCCTATATTTGTATCTGAAGTACTGATGTTTGATCGCTATATAACTGTAAGCAGTGTAGGATAGTGCTGGATAGTGCTGGATGAAAAATCAGAATGACTTCCCATCCAGCACTAATATAATTCCGATCTGTAAAGCGATAGCGAAACTTTGTGCTGGATGGTGCTGGATGAAACAAAAAAACAAAACTCTGTGTAGTAGATTTTCAAGCTGATTTAATTTTTTTTATTCAAAGTGTCTTAGTCATGTAATTCAAGCCAGCTTATAAAATCAGAAAGTAGCAAAACCGATTTAGCTACTTGCTAAATTTATTTTGCCGCTTTGAAACTTTAGTTTGCAAGTTGCAAACTTCAAAAGTATTTAGCTCACTGTTCAATCCTATAAACTATGCAATATAAACTCCGGATTATTTCAGACATAAGTGCGAATTAGTTTATTCATACGTTCGATTTTGAATTCCGCTCCGGAGCGGATGATCAAGCGCTCCGGAGCGGTTCTCATTCCCCTCCGGAGCGGATTGCAACCCGATTTGCACTTGAATTGTAAATGATACGGTTGAAATTAATAAATCATGCCTTTTAAAAAAATAATTTCTCCTTTGTTCGGAATAATAAATACGTTTCTTCGTTAAGAAGTATACTTATTCCCGGAAAATATAAATATCCCTTCCGAACCTATAATATAACATGTAAACATGAACATTTACTTTGGTTCTGTTGTATAGATAAGTAAGAACTTTAATACTATTTTATATCGAATCATTCGATTAGGATATTATTTAATTAGTCCTTAATATTCTGCAATTCGTCGGATTATGAGCTTACGCGGATTCGACGGATTGTATCTTCATGGAATAAAATTTAAACATTATGGTATTGCCATGAAACAAAAACCAAAATTATCTTTTTGGCAAATCTGGAATATGAGTTTCGGTTTCCTTGGAATTCAATTTGGATTTGCTTTGCAGAATGCGAATGCGAGTAGGATTTTGCAGACATTCGGTGCTGATGTAGAGCATTTATCCTGGTTCTGGATTGCTGCTCCTCTTACAGGTATGATTGTTCAACCCATTATTGGTCATTATAGTGACAGAACATGGACTAAAATAGGACGAAGGCGTCCATTCTTTTTGATTGGTTCGATACTTGCGTGTATTGCCCTTGTACTAATGCCAAATGCAGGAGTTATGGCTACAGCTATATCTCCGATGTTTATCGGTGCAGGTATGCTTATGATTATGGATGCGTCTATAAATGTTGCGATGGAGCCTTTCAGAGCTCTCGTTGCTGATCTACTCCCTTCTGATCAGCGGACACTGGGTTTTTCAATTCAGACATTTTTG
>JBOFDD010000361.1:0-23510 GCA_051646645.1 Bacteroidales bacterium
ATTTAAAGCTTTGCCGTCCATTGATAAGTATTTTATGGCAGACAGATGGATTGATACTCCTATCAATAAGCCTTTTTTCTCTTCAGCGTTTACCGAAAGTTTTTTTAGCAGAAAGAGGAAGGGGCAGGAGCTATCAGATGAACTGGCAGTGTTTGATACAAATGTATTGTTATCTGTAAATGCACCTACAGTTCCACCTTTCTGTACATTAGCATTGATTGGGGAAGGTGATTCTCTGGGTAACTGGAATGTGCAAAATGCGCTTCGGTTTGATGATTCTGCTTATCCTGAATGGTCTTTATTGGTTGATGCTAAAAGTCTTTATTCCGGACAGGCTTTTAAACTTGTTATGCTTGACAGTAATACAGGAGATGTCTATAAATGGGAAGACGGCGAAAACAGAAAAGTGTTTTTTTCGGAAATCCTTCCGTCAAAAAGTTGTGAGGTTGTTCATTTAGACGATTTCAGAGATTATACGCCTTCTGCAAGATATGCCGGAACTGCTATACCTGTTTTTTCCTTACGCAGCAAAAGCAGTTATGGTATAGGAGACTTTGGTGATCTTTATAAGTTTGTAGACTGGATCAAATTAACCGATCAGAGCATTATTCAAATATTGCCGATTAATGATACGACAATGACTCATACGTGGGTTGATTCTTATCCCTATAATGCCAATTCAATCTACGCTCTTCATCCGGCTTATATAGATCTGAACCAGTTGCCAAATTTGAAAAATGCTTCAGATCAGAAGTATTTTGATGAAATGCGCATAGGATTGAACGCTCTGGAAATGGTTGATTATGAGCGGGCAACGGAATTGAAATGGAAGTATCTGAGAAGTGTATTTCAGCAGGAAGGAAAAGAGCTTCTTAACTCCTCTGAATATAAAGAATGGTTTAGTCAGAATGAAGAGTGGCTGAAAAGTTATGCGGCGTTCTCTTACCTGAGGGATTTGCATAATACTCCGGTTTTTTCTCAGTGGAAGAAATTCCGGATTTATAAGAAGAATGAGATAGAGGAACTGGTTGCTCCTGAGTCGGCTGCTTATGATGAGATAGCTCTTTATTATTATATTCAGTATCAGCTTCATTTGCAGCTGAAAAGAGTCAATAAGTATGCTCATGAAAATGGTGTAATCTTAAAGGGAGATATACCTATAGGTATTAGTCGTAACAGCGTTGAGGCATGGAAA
Organism: Bacteroidales bacterium; assembly: GCA_051646645.1. GTDB lineage: Bacteria > Bacteroidota > Bacteroidia > Bacteroidales > UBA7332 > UBA7332. The sequence goes on from JBOFDD010000361.1 coordinate 1,196, forward strand.
GAACCTTATTTGTTTAACATGCAATCACAAGCGGGTGCTCCACCTGATGATTTTTCTGCAGAAGGACAAAACTGGGGCTTCCCTACCTATAATTGGGAAGAAATGAAAAAGACAGGTTTCCTTTGGTGGAAGAATCGTTTCCGCAAGATGGCTGATTACTTTGATGCATATCGGATTGACCATCTTTTAGGTTTTTTTCGTATTTGGGAGATTCCAATGGATTCTGTTCAGGGATTGCTCGGACACTTTAATCCTGCATTGCCTTATGACAGAGCGGAATTAGAACGTTTTGGTTTTTATCTGGATGATATTCGCCATTTAAGTCCTTATATCCGCGAGCATTTCTTGTATGATTATTTCGGAGAATATGTAGACGAAGTAAAGAAAGGTTATTTGGAAGAAGTTGATTATCAGGTTTACACCTTGCAGGTTCATTGTGATACGCAAAGAAAGATTGAGGCGTTGCTTGAAGGTAAGAATGATGAGAAATATAATCGGATCAGATCAGGTCTGTATGCATTATGTAACGAAGTCCTGTTTGTGAGAGATCCGAAAGAGCGGGATAAGTTTCATCCGAGAATAAGTGCTCAGTTCACTCGTAGCTATCAGGATCTTGAATTTTGGCTGAAAGATGCATTCAATAGATTGTATGATGAGTTTTTCTATAACAGACATAATGATTTTTGGGCTGCACAGGCGATGGAGAAACTGCCACCGATTATAAAATCAACCAATATGCTGGTTTGCGTGGAGGATCTGGGAATGATTCCGGATTGTGTGCCGGAAGTAATAAATCGTTTACAGGTTCTTTCTCTGGAAATTCAGCGTATGCCAAAAGATCCGCAGCAAAAGTTCGCATTGACAAATGAGTATCCTTATCTTTCGGTATCCACAACAAGTACTCATGATATGAGTCCTGTTCGTGAATGGTGGACTGAAAATGCGGCAATGACGCAGGATTATTATAACGAAATTCTCTGGAAACAGGATGCCGCTCCGCAAGATTGCGATGCTGCTACGGCTGCGCTTATAGTTGCAAATCATCTTAAGTCGCCTGCAATGCTAACAATATTGCCTTTGCAGGACTGGTTTGCAATTGATGAAAAGGTACGACGTGCTGATGCCTCCGCTGAGCGCATTAATGTACCGGCAATACCAAAGCATTACTGGCGATACCGGATGCATCTGAATATAGAGAAGTTGCTGAAAGAGAGTGAATTTAATTCAAGAGTTAAACATATGGTGTCCGAAAGTGGACGATAATAAAAAGAGCTGCACTTTCGTGTAGCTCTTTTTATGCTTTTAGATTAATATTTGTGATTTATAATTCGGGATAATCATACTTTATTGCTAAATTTACTATCAGGAATTCGAACAGAGGAGTTCAATGGAATGAACGGATCCGTTTGTTAATTCTTTACCTGATATATCGTATAAATAACCTAATCTAACTCATTCGTGTTAATGATGTTGAATAGTAATAAAATAGAGGTAAATCATTGATAGACTGAGAAAAAAAAGTGCTAAAGATTTGATTATCAAAAAAAAGTTTGTAACTTTGCATAGATTTTCAGTGCGTAGTGTGTAGTGGCTTCGGATAATGCTTTGTTATTCTGGAGGTTAGCTCTGACTGCGTGATTCAGTTACTGAAAAGTAAAGGAATAAAAGAATTTAGATTTACTAAGTATTAATAAAGTTGTAAAGAAATGCCTACAATTCAACAGTTAGTTAGAAAAGGTAGAGTGTCTTTAGAGGACAAAAGTAAAGCTCCTGCATTGGATTCATGTCCACAAAGACGTGGTGTTTGTGTGAGAGTTTATACTACAACTCCTAAGAAGCCGAACTCTGCTATGCGTAAAGTTGCCAGAGTGCGTTTGACAAACTCTAAGGAAGTAAATGCTTACATTCCGGGTGAAGGTCACAACCTTCAGGAGCACTCAATCGTTCTAGTTCGTGGTGGTCGTGTTAAAGACCTTCCGGGTGTTCGTTATCACATCGTTCGTGGTACATTAGATACTGCAGGTGTTAGCAAAAGAACACAAAGACGTTCTAAATACGGTGCTAAGCGTCCGAAACCAGGTCAAGCTCCAGCAGCAACAGGTAAAAAGAAGTAATTTAGCGCGTATGCGATTTGCCTAAGGGCTATCGATGCTCAGCGTGAGTTGGGTTTGAAATTGATAGGCTAAAAGGTTGAGTAAATGAACCCAGTGGGGGGATTTGAAGAGTGAATTAAAAGCAACCAAAAAACAAGAAAACATTTTTTTAAAATGAGAAAAGCTAAACCAAAAAAGAGATTGGTATTGCCAGATCCAGTCTTTGGTGATGTTAAGGTTACTAAATTTGTTAACCACCTAATGTATGACGGAAAGAAGAGTATCTCATATACAATCTTCTATTCTGCGTTGGAAATTGTTAAGAACAAACTTTCAAACGAAACTTTGTCTTCTCTAGAAATATGGAAAAAGGCGTTAGAAAACGTAACTCCTCAAGTTGAAGTTAAATCACGCCGTGTGGGTGGATCTACTTTCCAGGTTCCTACGGAAATCCGCCCAGATCGTAAAGAATCTATCTCAATGAAGAACCTTATTTTGTATTCACGTAAACGTGGAGGCAAAACTATGGCAGATAAATTAGCTGCTGAGATTGTTGATGCATTCAGCAATCAGGGAGGTTCTTACAAACGTAAAGAAGATATGCACCGTATGGCAGAAGCTAACCGTGCGTTCGCTCACTTTAGATTCTAATTCAAATTTTACAATCAAGCTTAATATATATAACAGATGGCAAAAGATGATATGCTGAAGTTTACCAGAAATATTGGTATTATGGCGCACATTGATGCGGGTAAAACCACTACTTCTGAGCGTATTCTTTTCTATACTGGTCTTTCGCACAAAATCGGTGAAGTTCACGATGGTGGTGCTACAATGGACTGGATGGAGCAAGAGAAAGAAAGAGGTATCACTATTACTTCTGCTGCTACTACAACTTCTTGGAACTATCAGGGTGATAAATACAAAATCAACCTTATTGACACTCCGGGCCACGTTGACTTTACTGTAGAGGTAGAACGTTCACTACGTATTTTGGATGGTGCAGTTGCAACATTCTGTGCAGTAGGTGGTGTTGAGCCTCAATCTGAAACTGTATGGCGTCAGGCTGACAAATACGAAGTTCCTCGTATTGGTTATGTAAATAAAATGGACCGTTCCGGAGCTAACTTCTTTGAAGTTGTTCGTCAGCTAAAAGATGTTCTTGGAGCTAACCCATGTCCAATTCAGGTTCCAATCGGAGCAGAAGAAACTTTCAAAGGTATTGTTGACCTTGTTAAAATGAAAGCAATCTACTGGCACGATGAAACTATGGGTGCTGAATACTCTGAAGAAGAAATTCCTGCAGAGATGATGGACGAAGTAATGGAGTGGAGAGAAAAAATGCTTGAATCTGTTGCTGAGTTCGATGAGTCATTGATGGAGAAATTCTTTGATGATCCAAACACAATCACTCAGGAGGAAGTTCTTGAAGCACTTCGTAAAGGAACATTGACAATGTCAATCATCCCTATGCTTTGTGGTTCATCTTTCAAAAACAAAGGTGTTCAGCAGTTGCTTGATGCAGTTTGTGCATTCTTAGCTTCTCCAATCGATAACCCAACTATCGTTGGTACAGATATCGACAACTCTGAAATCGAAATCGTACGTAACGTTTCATCTGACGAGCCTCTATGTGCTTTGGCGTTTAAAATCGCTACTGACCCTTACGTAGGTCGTCTATGTTTCTTCCGCGTATATTCAGGTCAGCTTGATGCTGGTTCTTACGTGTTCAATACACGTTCTCGTAAAAAAGAGCGTATCTCACGTTTGTTCCAAATGCACTCAAACAAGCAAAACCCGAAAGAATTCATCGGTTGTGGTGATATCGGAGCTGGTGTAGGTTTCAAAGATATCCGTACTGGAGATACATTGTGTGCAGAAGGTGCTCCAATGGTTCTTGAGTCAATGGAATTCCCGGAACCGGTAATCGGTATCGCAGTTGAGCCTAAAACTCAGAAAGACCTTGATAAACTTTCTACAGGTTTGGCTAAGCTTGCTGAAGAGGATCCAACATTCCGCGTTTCTACAAACGAAGAAACAGGACAAACAGTTATTAGCGGTATGGGTGAGCTTCACTTGGAGATCATTATCGACCGTCTGAGACGTGAGTTCAAAGTTGAATGTAACCAGGGTCGTCCTCAGGTATCTTACAAAGAAGCAATCACTAAATCGGTTGAACTTCGTGAGGTATACAAAAAACAATCTGGTGGTCGTGGTAAATTCGCGGATATCATCGTTCGTGTTGAGCCGGTTGACGCTGGATTTGAAGGACAACTTCAGTTTATCGACGAGGTTAAAGGTGGTAACATTCCAAAAGAATTTATCCCTTCAGTTCAGAAAGGTTTCTTGACTGCAATGAAAAATGGTGTTCTTGCAGGTTACAACGTAGACCAATTGAAAGTTACTTTGATTGATGGTTCTTACCACAATGTGGACTCTGACCAATTGTCATTCGAAATTTGTGCTATTCAGGCGTTCAAAAAAGCATCTGAGCAAGCAGGACCAGTTCTTCTTGAGCCTATCATGAAAGTGGAAGTTGTTACTCCGGAAGAAAACATGGGTGATGTAATCTCTGACTTGAACAAACGTCGTGGTCAGGTAGAAGGTATGGAAACAAGCCGTTCAGGTGCGCGTATCGTGAAAGCGAAAACTCCACTTGCAGAAATGACTGGTTATGTTACAACTCTTCGTACGATTACTTCAGGTCGTGCAACTTCATCGATGACATTCTCTCATTACGATGCAGTAACAACAGCTACTGCTAAAGAAGTATTGAAAGAAGTAAACGGTAGAGTAGAATTACTATAAAAAATATACGCTTATAGGGTGGGAGGTGACTCCCGCCTGTATAAGCAAACAATCAAAAGCGTTTGATTAATTACATAGATATTCAATTATATGAGCCAAAAAATCAGAATCAAGTTGAAGTCTTTCGATCACATGTTGGTTGATAAATCAGCTGAGAAAATCGTTAAGACAGTAAAGGCATCCGGAGCAGTTGTTAGTGGTCCAATTCCTCTTCCAACTCACAAAAAAATCTTTACAGTAAACCGCTCTACTTTCGTTAATAAGAAATCAAGAGAGCAATTCGAACTTTCAACTTATAAGAGATTAATCGACATCTACAGCTCAACAGCTAAAACTGTGGACGCTCTAATGAAACTAGAGTTGCCAAGTGGTGTAGAAGTAGAAATCAAAGTGTGATAAATTTAAATTTTAATTGAAATGCCAGGATTATTAGGAAAAAAAATCGGAATGACATCCGTTTTCAGTGCCGATGGGAAAAATGTTCCATGCACTGTTATCGAAGTTGGTCCTTGTGTGGTAACTCAAATCAAAACTGTTGAGAAAGATGGCTATGAGGCTGTACAGGTAGGTTTCCAAACTAAAAAAGAGAAACATACAAACAAACCTCAAATGGGTCACTTCCAAAAAGCAGGAGTTGAACCGCAAAGACACTTGGCTGAGTTCAAATTAGACGGTGAGTGTAACCTAGGTGACGTTATCACTGTAGAATTATTTAACGACGCAGCTTTCGTAGATGTAGTAGGTACATCAAAAGGTAAAGGTTTCCAAGGTGTTGTAAAACGTCATGGATTTGGTGGTGTAGGTCAATCAACTCACGGTCAACACAACCGTTTGAGAGCACCGGGTTCTATTGGTGCCAGCTCGTACCCTTCTCGCGTTTTCAAAGGAATGCGTATGGCTGGACAAACAGGTAACGCTCGTGTTACTGTTCAAAATCTTCAGGTGTTAAAGGTTATCGCTGAACACAACCTTCTTCTTGTAAAAGGTTCTGTACCAGGCGCTAAAGGTTCAATCGTAATAATTGAGAAATAATGGAACTTAAAGTATATAACATTAAAGGAGAAGATACAGGAAGAACAGTTGTTCTTAACGATGCAGTATTCGGTATTGAGCCTAGCAACCACGCTATCTATCTGGATGTTAAGCAATTCTTGGCGAATGGTCGTCAGGGAACGCATAAATCTAAAGAGCGTTCTGAAATGTCAGGTTCAACTCGCAAGCTAATCAGACAAAAAGGTTCTGGTGGTGCTCGTAGAGGGGATATCAACTCTCCTGTATTGGTTGGTGGAGCTCGTGTATTCGGTCCTCGCCCAAGAAACTACGGTTTCAAACTAAACAAGAAAGTAAAAGCGTTAGCTCGTAAATCTGCTTTGGCTTACAAAGCTCAGGAAAATGCGATCGTTGTAGTTGAAGATTTCACTTTCGAAACTCCAAAAACTAAAGACTTCGTAGCAATGGCTAAATCATTGCAAGTAGCTGATAAAAAGTTACTTTTAGTTTTAGCGGAACAAAATAATAATGTATATTTGTCTGCTCGTAACTTGGAGCGCACAAAAGTTATTACAGTTAACGAGCTAAACACTTACGGAGTACTTGACGCGAAATCTCTTGTACTAACTGAAGCTTCTTTAGCTGCAATCAATAACTTTTAATTTAGGAGATCAGAATAATGAGAGTTATTATTAAACCGATCGTAACGGAAAAAATGACTGCTTTGACTGAAAAACGTAATGTTTACGGTTTTCGTGTAGCGCCAGAAGCTAATAAGATTCAAATCAAGAAAGCAGTTGAAGAAACGTATAACGTAACTGTAGAAGATGTTAACACTGTTAACTATGCAGGTAAAAACAAAACTCGTTATACAAAATCTGGAATTCTTAAAGGTAGAACATCAGCTTTCAAAAAAGCTTATGTGACTTTGAAAGATGGAGAAGTAATTGATTTTTATAGCAATATCTAAATAAAATGGCAGTACGCAAATTAAAGCCCGTAACACCGGGGCAAAGACATAAGATTATCGGTGCATTTGATAATATTACTGCAGCAGCACCGGAGAAATCTCTTGTAACTGGTAAAAGATCATCAGGTGGTCGTAACAGTGAAGGTAAAATGACAATGCGCTACTTAGGTGGTGGTCACAAGAGAAAATTCAGATTTATCGATTTCAAAAGAAACAAAGACGGTGTTCCTGCAACTGTGAAATCAGTTGAGTACGATCCAAACCGTTCGGCTCGTATCGCTTTGTTGTTTTATGCTGATGGTGAAAAAAGATATATCATTGCTCCTAACGGAATCGAAGTTGGACAGCAAGTTATGTCAGGTGAAACAGCAGCTCCGGAAATCGGTAACGCACTTCCATTAAGCGCAATTCCAATTGGTACTGTAGTTCACAACATTGAGCTTCGTCCAGGTCAGGGAGCAGCGATTGCTCGTTCAGCTGGTTCATTCGCTCAGTTGACTTCTAAAGAAGGTAAATATGCAATCATCAAATTGCCTTCAGGAGAGACTCGTAAAATTCTTGCATCTTGCAAAGCGACAGTAGGTAGCGTTGGTAACTCTGACCACGCACTTGAAAGATCAGGTAAAGCGGGACGTTCAAGATGGTTAGGTCGTCGCCCAAGAAACCGTGGTGTAGCAATGAACCCGGTTGATCACCCAATGGGTGGTGGTGAAGGACGTTCGTCTGGAGGACACCCACGTTCTCGCAAAGGATTGTATTCTAAAGGTCTTAAAACAAGAGCTCCTAAGAAACAATCTTCTAAATATATTATTGAAAGAAGAAAAAAATAACCTGATTAATTAGAGGAAACTATGAGTCGTTCATTAAAAAAAGGCCCATATATCAACGTAAAACTTGAGAACAAAGTATTAGCTATGAATGAGTCTGGCAAAAAGAATGTTGTTAAGACTTGGGCTAGAGCTTCTATGATTTCTCCAGATTTCGTTGGGCACACAATTGCAGTTCATAACGGTAATAAATTTATTCCTGTATATGTTACTGAAAACATGGTAGGTCACAAGCTAGGTGAATTCTCACCAACTCGTAACTTCCGTGGTCACGGTGGTAACAAGAAAAGATAAGTAAAAACAGGAATTTGTATTTAGATTTAAACATTTTAAAATAATGGGTGCAAGAAAACATATTTCAGCTACAGAAAGAAAGGAAGCCCTGAAGTCTCAATATTTTGCGAAACTTAATGGTGTTCCAACATCTCCTCGCAAGATGAGATTGGTAGCTGACATGATCAGAGGAATGGAAGTATTCCGCGCTTTAGGTGTACTTAAGTTCTCTTCAAAAGAGGCTTCTGCAAGAATGGAAAAGCTTTTGCGTTCAGCTATCGCTAACTGGGAGCAAAAAAATGAGCGTAAAGCTGAGAGTGGTGAATTGTATGTTTCAACTGTTTTCGTTGATTCAGCTACAATGTTAAAAAGAATGCGTCCTGCTCCTCAAGGTAGAGGATACAGAATTCGCAAACGTTCTAACCACGTTACCTTATTTGTTGATTCAATTGCTAATATAAAAAAATAAAGTAAGATGGGACAAAAAGTAAATCCAATTAGTCACCGTTTAGGGATCGTAAGAGGTTGGGATTCTAACTGGTATGCAGGCAAAAACTGCGGCGATACTTTGTTGGAAGACTCAAAAATCCGCAAATATCTAAACGCCCGTCTTGCTAAGGCAAGCATTTCTCGTATTGTAATTGAGCGTACTCTTAAACTTATTACTATCACTGTTTGCACTGCAAGACCGGGTATGATCATCGGTAAAGGTGGTCAGGAAGTTGATAAGTTAAAAGAAGAGTTGAAAAAAATCACTGACAAAGATGTTCAAATCAACATCTTCGAGGTGAAAAAACCTGAGCTGGACGCTGTGATCGTAGCAAACAATATTGCTCGTCAACTTGAAGGTAAAATCGCTTACCGTCGTGCTGTGAAAATGGCTATCGCGTCTACAATGAGAATGGGTGCTGAGGGTATCAAAATCCAAATCTCTGGTCGTTTGAACGGTGCTGAGATGGCTCGTTCAGAGATGTACAAAGAGGGAAGAACTCCACTTCACACATTCCGTGCTGACATCGATTACGCTTTGGCTGAAGCTTTAACTAAAGTTGGTTTGCTGGGTGTAAAAGTATGGATTTGCCGCGGTGAGGTTTACGGAAAGAAAGATCTAGCTCCTTCTTTTAACACACAAAAAGAAACTGGTCGTGGGAACAACAACCACAAAGGCGGTTTCAAGAGAAAGAAAAAGTAATAGTTTAACTGAAACAATTATCAGAGATGTTACAACCAAAAAGAACTAAATTCAGAAGACAGCAAAAAGGTCGTATGAAAGGTGTTGCTCAAAGAGGTAACCAATTGGCCTATGGGTCTTTCGGAATTAAAGCTTTACAAGATAAATGGATCACAGGTCGTCAAATTGAGGCTGCTCGTATCGCTGTAACTCGTTACATGCAACGTCAAGGTCAAGTTTGGATTCGTATCTTCCCGGATAAACCGATTACTAAAAAACCTGCAGAGGTACGTATGGGTAAGGGGAAAGGTTCACCAGAAGGATTCGTAGCTCCGGTTACGCCGGGTAGAATTATTATTGAATTGGAAGGTGTGCCTTTCGAAGTAGCTAAAGAAGCTCTTCGCCTTGCTGCACAAAAACTTCCGGTAACAACTAAATTAGTTGTGAGACGCGACTACGATGTTAAAAATCAAAATGCGTAATGAGTATGAAAATTGCAGAAATTAGAGAACTTGAAACGAAGGAATTGATTGAGAAAATTGCTGCTGTTGAAGCAGAATTAAATCAAACGCTGTTGAACCACAGCATCACTCCTTTAGAAAGCCCTGCTGTTATCAAGCAACAGCGTAGAACAATCGCACGCATTAAAACTGTGTTGCGTCAAAGAGCGAACCAATAATAATTCGAGCCTGATGGAAACAAGAAAGCTAAGAAAAGAAAGACAAGGTGTCGTTTTCAGCAATAAAATGGAAAAATCTATTACAGTTGCTGTAAAATGGAAAGAAAAACACCCTATCTACGGTAAATTTGTTAATAAAACGAAGAAATATCACGCTCACGATGAGAAAAACGAGTGTAACATTGGCGACACAGTGCGCATCATGGAAACTCGTCCGTTGAGCAAATTGAAAAGATGGAGATTAGTTGAAATAATCGAAAGAGCTAAGTAATCATGATACAACAAGAATCTAGACTTACAGTTGCTGATAACAGTGGAGCTAAACAAGCTCTATGTATCAGAGTTTTAGGTGGAACTAAAAAGCGTTATGCTACAGTTGGAGACGTTATTGTTGTAGCGGTGAAAAGTGTAATTCCATCTAGTGATGTGAAAAAAGGTGCAGTTTCAAAAGCTGTCATCGTACGTACTAAAAAAGAAGTTCGTCGTCCGGACGGTTCTTACATCCGCTTCGATGATAATGCATGTGTTCTTTTGAACGGTGCAGGCGAAATGAGAGGTAGCCGTATTTTTGGTCCTGTTGCAAGAGAACTTCGTGCGACAAATATGAAGATTGTTTCACTTGCACCAGAAGTGCTTTAATATTAATTTAAATAGATGATCAAATTACATATTAAAAAAGGTGATACTGTTTACGTAAATACCGGAAAAGACAAACGTAAAACCGGACGCGTACTTGAAATTCTTGCGAAAGAATCTCGCGCGATTGTAGAAGGTATCAATATGGTTGCTAAGCATACCAAACCTAATGCTGCAAATCCTCAAGGAGGTATTGTGAAGAGAGAAGCATCTATCCACATTTCTAACCTGAACGTAGTTGATCCTAAATCAGGAAAAGCTACTCGTATCGGTAGAAAACTTAATGAGGAAGGTGTTAGTGTTCGTTATTCTAAAAAATCAGGAGAGGAGATTAAGTAATGGTTAATACTGCAAGCCTAAAAAACGAATATAAAGAGAGAATCGTACCTGCCTTGATGAAAGAATTCAACTACAGCACTGTTATGCAGGTGCCTGTATTGAAGAAAATCGTTATCAACCAAGGTTTGGGTATCGCAGTTGCTGACAAAAAGATCATTGATATAGCTATCAATGAACTTTCAGCAATCACAGGTCAAAAAGCTGTTGCTACTCTTTCTAAAAAAGATATCTCTAACTTTAAGTTGCGTAAAAAAATGCCTGTGGGTGTTATGGTAACTTTGCGTAGAGAGCAAATGTATGAGTTCCTTGAGAGATTAGTTCGCGTAGCTCTTCCTCGTATCCGTGACTTCAAAGGTATTGAAGGGAAATTGGATGGTAGAGGTAACTATACTCTGGGTATCCAGGAGCAAATCATCTTCCCTGAAATCAACATCGATAGCATTAGTAAAATCTTAGGTATGAACATTACCTTCGTTACTACTGCTCAGACAGATGAAGAAGGACATGCTCTTCTTAGAGAATTTGGTTTACCTTTTAAAAATGCTAAATAAAATTTGATATATGGCTAAGGAATCAATGAAAGCTCGCGAAGTAAAGAGAGCTAAACTTGTTGCTAAATATGCTGCTAAAAGAGAACAACTTAAAGCAGAAGGTAACTACGAAGCTTTACAAGCACTTCCTAAAAATGCTTCTCCGGTACGTTTGCACAACCGTTGCAAAATCACTGGACGTCCGAAAGGATATATCCGTCAATTCGGAATTTCACGTATCCAATTCCGTGAAATGGCGTCTGCAGGTCTAATCCCAGGCGTTAAAAAAGCAAGTTGGTAATTATTAATTAAATATTGTCCGGGAACACCGGATCAATTTAATCCATTTAAATATGACAGATCCAATAGCAGATTTTCTGACTAGACTACGGAATGCTATTAAAGCTAACCACCGTGTGGTTGAAGTTCCAGCGTCAAACCTTAAAAAAGAAATCACTAAAATTCTTTTTGAAAAAGGTTACATCTTAAATTACAAATTTGTTGAGGAAGGACCTCAGGGCTCTATTAAAATTGCTTTGAAGTATAACCCGACAAATAAAGTAAACGCGATTAAAAAACTTATTCGCGTTTCTACTCCAGGTCTTCGTCAATACGTAGGTTACAAAGATATGCCTCGCGTACTTAACGGCTTGGGTATTGCAATCCTTTCAACTTCTAAAGGTGTTATGACTAACAAAGAAGCGAAAGAATTGATGATCGGTGGTGAAGTTCTATGTTATATCTACTAATCAGAGGAGGGTTTAATTATGTCAAGAATAGGAAAATTACCAATTAGCGTTCCTGCTGGTGTAAGCGTAGAATTCAAAGATAATGTTGTAAAAGTAAAAGGTCCTAAAGGCGAACTAACTCAGGAAATCAAAGGCGATATCGCAATTGAGCTTGAAGAAGGTAAAGTGGTTGTTGCTCGTGCAAACGAAGAAAAACAAACACGTGCACTTCACGGTCTTTACAGAGCTTTGATCAACAATATGGTTTTTGGTGTTTCTGAAGGATATAAAAAAGAGCTTGAACTTGTTGGTGTAGGTTATCGTGCTACTAACAATGGTCAAATCTTAGACATGTCTTTGGGTTATAGCCACAATATCTATTTGCAGTTACCTGCTGAAATTAAAGTAGAAACGAAATCTGAAAGAAATAAGAATCCTCTTATTATTTTGGAATCTTGCGACAAACAGCTTTTAGGTCACGTTTGTTCTAAAATTCGTTCATTCCGCAAACCTGAGCCATACAAAGGAAAAGGTATCAAGTTTGTAGGTGAAATAATTCGCAGAAAGTCTGGTAAGTCTGCCGGTAAATAATGCTTAAATAGATATTATTATGACATCAAAATTAGAAAGAAGACTTAAAATCAAACAGTGCGTGCGCAGAAAAATCTCGGGAACTACTGAGCGTCCGCGTATGACTGTTTTCAGAAGTAATAGTCAAATATATGTGCAAGTTATCGATGATACTTGCGGAAAAACTTTAGCATCAGCGAGCTCAAAAGGTATCGAGAAATGTGCTAAGAAAGAGCAAGCAGCTAAAGTTGGAGAACTAATTGCTAAGAAAGCTCTTGAAGCTGGTATCGCAACTGTTGTTTTCGACAGAAATGGATACCTTTATCATGGTAGAATTAAAGAACTTGCAGACGCAGCTCGTAACGGCGGTCTTAAATTTTAATACAGCATGGCAGTAAATAATAGAGTAAAATCGTCTAACGATTTAGAATTAAAAGATAGATTGGTAGCCATCAACCGTGTTACTAAAGTAACAAAAGGGGGGCGTACATTTAGCTTCTCTGCCATTGTTGTTGTTGGAAACGAAGATGGCATCGTAGGTTGGGGGCTAGGTAAGGCTAACGAGGTAACTACAGCAATCGCTAAGGGTGTTGAAGCTGCTAAGAAAAACCTTATTAAAGTTCCGGTATTGAAAGGTACTATTCCTCACGAGCAGTTCGCGAAATTTGGTGGTGCTGAAGTTTTCATCAAGCCTGCTTCTCATGGTACCGGGGTTAAAGCCGGTGGTGCGATGCGTGCCGTACTTGAGAGTGTTGGTATAACTGACGTATTAGCAAAATCAAAAGGATCTTCTAACCCTCACAACTTAGTGAAAGCAACTATCGTTGCGTTAGCAGAACTTAGAGATGCAGCGACTATCGCTCAGAACAGAGGTGTGTCTCTTGAAAAAGTGTTTAAAGGTTAATTTAAGGAGGTTAATGATTATGGCTACAATAAAAGTAAAGCAAGTTGTCAGCAGAATTAAATGTCCTGCAAAACAAAAGAGAACGCTTGACGGACTAGGTTTAAGAAAAATGAACCGTGTTGTTGAGCACGAAGCTACTCCTCAAATTTTGGGAATGGTTGCGAAAGTTAAACACTTGATAGAAGTAATTGACTAATTATTTAATTCTATCAATTTAAAGATTTGTAAACTATGAGATTAAATAACTTACAGCCTGCTGCCGGATCTGTTAAGACTGAGAAACGTATTGGTCGTGGACCAGGTTCTGGTATGGGTGGAACTTCTACAAGAGGTCACAAAGGTGCGAAATCAAGATCTGGTTATTCTAAGAAAATCGGTTTCGAAGGTGGACAGATGCCTTTGCAAAGACGTTTACCTAAATTTGGCTTCAAAAACATCAACCGTGTTGAGTTCAAAGCAATCAATATTTCAACTCTTGAAGAACTAGCGAAAGCTAACAACCTTGTAAAAGTTGATATTAACACTTTGATCGAAGCAGGTTATGTTTCAGCTAATCATAAAGTAAAGATTCTTGGTAATGGTAGCTTGTCTATTAAATTAGATGTTGAAGCTCATGCTTTCTCTAAGTCAGCTGAGTCTGCTATTGTTGCTCTAGGTGGAACAGTAGTAAAACTCTAAGATTATGAGAGCAGTCGAAACCTTGAAAAATATATGGAAAATTGAGGATTTGAGAAATCGAATCCTCACTACCATCTTGCTTGTTGCAATTTATAGATTAGGTTCTTTTATAGTACTTCCGGGTATTGAGCCTGAAGCCTTAACCAGCTTGCAGAATCAAACTAAATCAGGACTATTATCTTTATTAGATATGTTCTCCGGGGGTGCGTTCTCTAATGCGTCAATTTTCGCATTAGGAATTATGCCGTACATCTCGGCTTCTATCGTGATTCAGCTTGTCTCAATCGTAGTTCCTTATTTCCAGAAACTACAACGTGACGGCGAAAGCGGCAGAAGAAAAATGAATCAGTATACTCGCTATTTAACAATCGCAATCCTACTGGTGCAAGCTCCTTCTTACCTTGTAAACTTAGGTGTACAACTTAGAAGTGCTGGATCTAGTTTACCTTCCGGGTTATTCTTTATTGTTTCTACAACAATTATTTTGGCTGCGGGAAGTATGTTCATCATGTGGTTAGGAGAAAAAATTACTGACAAAGGTATTGGAAATGGAATTTCTTTTATTATCTTAGTAGGTATTATTGCTCGACTACCACACTCAATTGTTCAGGAATTCATTTCCAGAACTGCTGAGAAAACGGGTGGATTGGTGATGATGTTGATGGAGATCGTACTCTTGCTTTTCATTATTGCTGGTGCTATCCTTCTTGTACAAGGTGCAAGAAAAGTTCCGGTTCAATATGCAAAAAGAATAATTGGAAATAAGCAATATGGTGGCGCTAGACAGTATATTCCGTTGAAGGTGAATGCTGCGAATGTAATGCCAATTATCTTTGCGCAAGCTATTATGTTTATCCCGATTACTTTTATCGGGTTCTCAAAAATAGATTCTGTGGGCCCTTTCTGGAGCTCGTTCATTAATCATACAGGCGTTGGTTACAACGTAGTTTTCGCCTTGTTGATTATTGCATTTACTTACTTCTACACCGCTCTTACTGTTCAACCGACTCAGATGGCTGAGGAGCTAAAACGTAATAACGGGTTTATTCCGGGTATCAAACCGGGTAAAAAGACTGCTGAGTATATCGATGCAATTATGTCAAGAATTACCCTTCCGGGGTCTATCTTCTTAGCATTGGTTGCCATCCTCCCTGCTTTCGCAAGACTTGCTGGAGTAAGTGCTGAGTTTTCTCAATTCTTTGGTGGTACCTCTCTTTTGATCCTTGTTGGTGTCGTTCTTGATACATTACAGCAAGTAGAGAGTCACCTTTTGATGAAACATTATGACGGATTATTATCATCCGGAAAAATTAAAGGAAGAACCGGTTCTGTTGCTGGATATTAAAAAATGATTTTTTTAAAAACTAATGAAGAAATAGAGTTAATCCGGGAAAGTTCACGCTTGGTTGGTAAAACATTAGCCGAAGTGGCTAAGTTGATCCAACCGGGTGTAAACACCTTAACCCTGGATAGAAGAGCCGAAGAGTTCATTCGCGACAATCAGGCAATACCCGGTTTTCTGGGTTACGGCGGATTTCCGAACACACTTTGTATCTCTCTTAACTCACAGGTAGTTCATGGTATTCCTTCAAACTATGAGTTAAAAGAAGGTGATATCGTATCTGTAGACTGCGGAGTCGTTAAAAATGGCTTTTATGGAGACTCAGCTTATACATTTGCTGTAGGCGAAATCTCTGAAGAACATAAGAAATTACTCAGAGTCACTAAAGAATCCCTTTATTTGGGTATTCAACAAGCTGTTGATGGTAAAAGAGTTGGTGATATCGGCTTTGCCGTTCAGCAACATTGTGAAGCAAACAACTTTGGAGTTGTACGCGAACTGGTAGGTCACGGTGTAGGTCGTAATCTTCACGAATCTCCCGAAGTTCCCAATTACGGAAAAAGAGGCGCAGGTCCAAAGTTAAAAAAGGGGATGGTTATTGCCATTGAACCTATGGTTAATCTTGGTACACGTGCAATTGTCTTTGAAAGTGACGGGTGGACTACCAGAACAAAGGATAGAAAATATTCTGCTCACTTTGAACATACCATTGCAGTAGGTACAACAGAAGCTGATATTTTATCTACTTTTGAATATATTGAAGAAGTATTAGGAGACAATGTAATTTAGTTTTAAAGGATTTTTATGTCAAAACAATCAGCAATTGAACAAGACGGAGTTATTGTAGAAGCTTTATCTAATGCAATGTTCCGTGTAGAGTTAGAAAATGGTCACATGATCACTGCACACATCTCTGGTAAGATGCGTATGCACTATATTAAAATTTTACCAGGCGATAGAGTAAAAGTGGAAATGTCTCCTTATGATCTGACTAAAGGTAGAATTTCTTTTAGATACAAATAAAAACTTAATAGGTATGAAAGTAAGAGCATCTTTGAAAAAGCGTACCCCAGATTGCAAAATCGTTAGAAGAAAAGGACGCTTGTATGTTATTAACAAGAAAAATCCTAAGTATAAACAACGTCAAGGATAATTTATTATTTTTGCAGACTGAAAAATTAGAGTAATAATATGGCTATAAGAATTGCTGGAGTCGATTTGCCTCAAAACAAGAGAGGGGAAGTTGCTTTGACTTACATTTATGGTATTGGTCGTAGCAACGCAAACACTATTTTGGAGAAAGCCGGTGTTGACCGTGATATTAAAGTTAAAGATTGGACAGATGATCAATCTACTAAAATTCGCGAAATTATTGGTGAAGAATTCAAAGTAGAAGGTGATCTACGTTCTGAAGTTCAATTGAACATCAAACGTTTGATGGATATTGGTTGCTATCGTGGTGTTCGTCACCGCATTGGTCTTCCTGTAAGAGGTCAGGGCACTAAAAATAATGCTCGTACTCGTAAAGGAAGAAAGAAAACAGTTGCAAACAAGAAAAAAGCTACTAAATAATAAGTTGTAATATGGCAAAAAAAACAGTCGCAGCTAAGAAGAGAAATGTGAAAGTTGATGCTAACGGACAATTGCACGTACATTCATCTTTCAACAACATCATCGTTTCTCTTGCAAATAGTGAAGGACAGGTGATTTCTTGGTCTTCAGCTGGTAAAATGGGCTTTAGAGGATCTAAGAAAAACACTCCTTATGCTGCACAAATGGCAGCTCAGGATTGTGTTAAGGTCGCATATGATCTTGGCTTGAGAAAAGTAAAGGCATATGTTAAAGGACCAGGTAACGGACGTGAATCTGCAATTCGTACTATCCACGGTGCTGGCATCGAGGTAAGCGAAATCGTAGACGTTACTCCACTACCACACAACGGATGTCGTCCTCCAAAAAGAAGAAGAGTTTAATATTTAAATTAACATTTTTCTATGGGATTGAAATTATGTGTCGATTGCACAAACCTCTCAGTGGTCGATGGCTCATAACTCAATTCATGGAAAATTAAAGACAAATTAAAATGGCAAGATATACCGGACCAAAGACCAGAATTGCTCGTAAATTTGGTGAAGCTATTTTTGGACCAGATAAAGTTCTCGCAAAAAAGAATTACCCTCCGGGACAACACGGCGCGAACAAAAGAAGAAAAACTTCTGAATATGGTATTCAGCTTAAAGAAAAACAAAAAGCTAAATACACTTACGGAGTATTGGAAAAACAATTCCGTAACTTATTCGAAAAAGCATCCCGCACTAAAGGTATTAAAGGTGAGGTACTCCTTCAATTATTAGAAGCTAGATTAGATAACGTTGTTTACCGTTTAGGTATTGCTCCTACAAGAGCTGCTGCTCGTCAGTTGGTGTCGCACAAGCACATCGTAGTTGACGGTAAAGTAGTAAATATTCCTTCATATTCTATTAAACCGGGTCAAATCATTGGCGTTCGCGAAAAATCGAAGTCTTTAGAAATAATTACTAACGCACTTTCTGGTTTCAACCACAGCAAATACGCTTGGTTAGAGTGGGATAAATCTACTATGTCAGGTAAATTCCTACATATGCCAGAGCGCGTAGACATTCCTGAGAACATTAAGGAGCAGTTGATTGTAGAATTATATTCTAAATAATAAACTTTGAATTCATGGCGATTTTAGCATTTCAAAAACCAGAAAAAGTATTAATGCTTGAAGCGGATGAGAGATTCGGAAAATTCGAATTCCGTCCGTTGGAGCCGGGATACGGTATTACCGTTGGTAATGCTTTGCGCCGTATTCTCCTCTCTTCTCTTGAGGGATTTGCTATCACATCTTTTAAGATCGATGGCGTTGACCACGAGTTCGCTACGATTCCTGGTGTGATCGAGGATGTAACTAATATCATTCTTAACTTAAAGCAAGTTAGATTCAAGCAAGTTGTTGAAGAGATAGAGAATGAAAAAGTAACGATCAACGTTTCGGGAACCGAAGTTTTTAAAGCAGGAGATATCGGAACTGGTCTTTCAGGATTTGAAGTTTTGAACCCTGAATTGGTTATTTGCAATATGAATCCTTCAACTTCATTCAACATGGAGTTGACAATCAATAAAGGACGCGGTTATGTTCCGGCTGACGAGAACAGAAACGCTACTGACGAGATTGGTGTGATTACGATCGACTCGATTCATACTCCGATGGTTAACGTTAGATATTTTATCGAAAACTATCGTGTAGAGCAAAAAACAGACTACGAAAAACTTGTTTTAGAAATCCGTACAGACGGTTCTATTCACCCAAAAGATGCTTTGAAAGAAGCAGCCAAAATTCTTATTCACCACTTCATGTTGTTCTCAGATGAGAAAATCACTCTTGAGACGAAAGATATGGATGGTAATGAGGAGTTCGATGAAGAAGTTCTTCATATGCGTCAGTTGTTGAAAACAAAACTTGTAGACATGGATCTTTCAGTTCGTGCTCTTAACTGTTTGAAATCAGCAGACGTTGAAACACTTGGCGAGTTAGTTCAATTCCACAAAAATGACTTACTTAAGTTTAGAAACTTCGGTAAAAAGTCACTTACTGAATTGGATGAGCTTCTGGAGAAATTAAACCTATCTTTTGGTATGGATATTTCTAAATATAAATTAGATAAAGAGTAACGCAATGAGACACAATAAGAAATTCAATCATTTGGGTCGTACTAGCTCTCACCGTGCAGCTATGCTTTCTAACATGGCTACATCTTTGATCAAGCACAAAAGAATCTTTACTACTGTTGCTAAAGCAAAGGCATTGAGAGTTTACGTTGAGCCAATCATCACAAAATCAAAAGAAGATACTACTCACCAACGTCGTATGGTGTTTAGTCATCTGCAAGATAAATTCGCAGTAACTGAGTTGTTCCAAAACATCGCAGTAAAAGTAGCTAATCGTCCGGGTGGTTACACTCGTATCATCAAAACTGGTAACCGTCTTGGTGACAACGCTTCAATGTGTTTTATCGAATTAGTAGACTTCAACGAGAACATGGCTAAAGCTCCAGCAGCTGAAAAAGCTACTCGTACTCGTCGTTCTTCTAAAAAGAAAACTGAAGAAACTGCAGCTCCTGCAGCAGAATAATTCATTTTCAATATATAAAAGGTGCTCACTTGTGAGCACCTTTTTTTGTTTATACCACCCGTTGAAAACAGCTCACACCTTTGTATTCCCTCATTCTTTATCTCAATCCCTTTACCGTCGTCCTCAATCCCTTTTTTAGTACCCTCCTCAAAGTCCACTGGAGTTTAGCATCCTCTTCATTCAAATATTCTCTCAGTACTTTTTCCTCACTGCCTTTCGCGCCGTCCTCATTGTCCTCAAAGTCGTCATGGGGTTTGGCGCCCATCCTCATGGAGTTTGGCGCTCTCCTCATTGTCTTAGGCGCCCCTGATTTATCTCCTTTTTTACTTGCTTTTCGCTTCTTTTTTTAGTATATTTGGAAATAACCAATAGAAAGATCTACTATGAAATTTACTCTGATTTATCCGAGTATGAAGGGAAGAAAAATCCTGAATACCGACGCATTACTTCATCTGTTGAAAACACCCAATGACTCACGAGGCATTGATATACTCCGTCAGATAACCCGTTTCGGAGATGAACCTGTTCCCGAACCCTACCATTCCAAAATTCCCTGGCTTATTTTCAGTGGTGCTTATCGTCAGAAGCAGGGCGAAGAATACCTCGACTCCTATAACGGACTTGTACTAGTCGAAGTCAATAAACTCAATTCATGGGAACAGGCGGAACAAATTAAAAGACAAGTTTCAGTACTTCCGCAAGTAGTTCTTGCTTTTGTCGGACTGAGCGGACGTAGTGTCAAATTCCTCGTACGTTTTTCCCTTTCCGATGGTACCCTTCCGAAAGTTGATGCGGCTATTCTTAATTTTCATGCTGCTGCATCGCGCATGGCTCTTGATTTTTTCTCCATGCAGCTTGCGTCATTCGTAACAGTGCGTAGTGAATCGCCACGTTTTGGTTGCCGTATGTCTCTGGACCCGAATCCGGTTTATAATCCTCATGCCACAGCTATAGTCATTGATCCTAAAGATACAGTCTCGTCTGCTCCGAAATGGGTACCTACTCCCGAAGAGAAAGAGTTGAGTGACGATATTATTCTCAGCGGACGAAGCTACATACAGAAACTGGCTCTTGAGTTTGCTGCCTGCGTAAAGGAAACAGTGAGTAAAGTAGAAGGTGATCGTTTTGAGAATGGCGATCAATTGCGTTTTCAATATCTGACAGTACTGGCTCAAAACTGCTGTAAGGCGGGGATTGAAGAAGAGCGGGCTGTACACAAAACCTTGTGGCATTATCATTTTGGCCCTTATGAACAGGAGATCCGTCAGATTTTTCGTGCTGCCTATGAAGTTTCCGGACTCTTTGGGTCGAAATGTATGATTTCTAAAAAGCAAACGCTGACTTTGATCCTCGATTCTTTTCTTGAGCGGCGTTACGAATTTCGTTTTAACACACTCAATTGTTGTACCGAATTTCGCAGCCGGTCCATGCCTTACGGAAAGTTTGATCTAATTGACGAACGCAGACTCAATTCCATTATTCGTTCGGCTCATCGCGAGGGACTCGAAGCGTGGGACCGTGACGTCAGACGTTTTGTCAACTCAGCTGATGTTCCGGAGTACAATCCGATTGATCACTATCTCGAAAATCTTCCCCGTTGGGATGGCAAAGATCATATCCGCTTGCTGGCAGATACGGTTCCTGTAGAAGATAAAGAAACGTGGAACGAAAATTTCTATACCTGGTTTCTCGGTATGGTTGCCGGATGGAAGCAGCTCTGCAAGCAACATGCCAACAGCACACTTCCTTTGCTCATTGGCGAGCAGGCATGTGGTAAATCCACTTTCTGTAAACGTATACTTCCGGCAGAGTTGCAGGAATTTTATACCGATTCGATCGACTTTTCGAAAAAGCAGGAAGCCATGCTCTGTCTGACCCGTTTCCTGCTGATCAATATCGACGAGTTTGACTCTGTGAGTGTTTCCTATCAGAGTTTTCTGAAACATGTTGTTCAGAAACCGGTTGTGAACATCCGTAAGCCTTTCGAGCAGGCTACAAAAATGAACCGCCGCTACAGTTCCTTCATCGCCACGTGCAACAACGAAGATATTCTCAGCGACACAACCGGATCACGTCGTTACCTTTGCACACGTATAACCGGAAAAGTAGACAATCAGTATAAGATTAATTACGCACAACTTTATGCTCAGGCTTCCGAAGCCTTGGCGCGAGGCGAAAAATATTGGTTTGACGAAGCTCATGCGAAGCAGACAACCAAATCAAACGAAGATTTCAATATCCAGCCGGTAGAAGAACAGTTGTTTCCCGTTTATTTCAAAAAACCGGATGAGACATCTGTTAATCCAAAATGGCTCAGTGCAGCTGAAATATATCTTTACATACGAAAAATGAGTAAAATGAACCTGGGAAATAAAGGGCTTAGTGCTTTTGGGCGTTATCTCCGTAGTATTAACCTGTCTACAAACCGAACCACTCAGGGTACGAAATGCCAGGTTGAATTTTTGGATGATAATAATTAATGACTAAAGTTTCTCACTTGAGCTAGTAAGTTTGATTATCAGGCAAATAACAAATCACCTAAAGGCCTAACCACCTGACTACCAGTTAAGTTGATAAAGTCAAAAGAATAGCCATTTCCGTTAATCCTGCATATCCAACTA
>JBOFDD010000362.1:0-1992 GCA_051646645.1 Bacteroidales bacterium
TTTAAAATTTTAAACAGCTTCTTTAATATTGATTGGAATTTAAAATTCATCTCTTGCATAGAGGAGGATTCCTTCCCGAATGATCTGATCTTTTAATTCCTGATTCTTAATCAAATCTCTGTCGATTAGATTGATCTCATATAAAAGATCAAGAATCTCAAGCTCTGTACGGATACTTTCGAGTTCGTTGTACGACTCCAGACTTTTCCGTATGGCAAGATTAACAGGACTATCAGATGAATAATTTCCTGAAGTCCTTTTTCCGTAAACAAGAACTTCGTTAATTGATGAATGCTTTTCAAAAACGCTTCTGATCAATCTGATGCATTCAACACTTACGCCAATTTGTTGTGAAATTGAATTTAGATTAAGCGTTGATTCCATAATAAATAAATATTTCCTTTCGGAGATTGTTTTTATCTTACTTAAAAATAGGGGTCGCTCTTTTATCAATAGCTACTCTGTGTTTTTTATGCCATTCAGCAAGCAGTTTGCGATGAGCATCAAGAATGTCTTTGTATTTAGCTTCAACAGCTAAATTGATCATTTCTCCACGATCGAGATTCATGTCATATAGTTGCTCACGATAACGACCTTTATCGTATGCTACATATTTGTAATCTTTTGTTCGTACACACCATCCTTTAGTAATTCCTTCATCGAATAGAGTCTCAATTACAATATGATTGTTGATCTCTTTATCCGAGCCTTCAAAAAGAGGTTGCAGGTTGCTTCCCAAACAATGATCCGGAACTTTAGCCCCTGCAATATTGCAGATTGTAGGCAGAAGATCCATACCGTTATTCACAAGTTGCTCCTTTACAATGCCACGCTTTTTCTGTTCAGGCATGCGTACAATGAACGGAATATTAGTTGTTTCTTCATACAATGCAGACTTTTGGCTCCATTGGTGTGCTCCGTTTCCATCACCGTGATCACTTGTAAAAATAACAATTGTGTTATCCCAAAGTTTCTTTTCGTCCAGCACTTTTAGAATTTTTCCGATTTCAGCATCTACTGCTTCGGTTAATCTGTAATAAGCATTCCGGTATCTTCTCCAGTCTTCTATTGTATAATTTCTGACAGGATATGTTTTAAATTTAGCTGCTTGTTCATCACGGATAACATCTGCATCAAACGGATTGATTGCAAAGTTTGCAGGCAGATTCGGACAATCGGCAATATGAGGTTCTTCAAGTTCAGCAAAGAAAATATTCTGATGACGAGCGTATTCACAGATATTGTGTGGATTATCAAAAGATGCTACAAGGAAGAATGGTTCCTCGCGGTTTGCTTTGATGAACTCCCCGCAAGCCTCGGCTAATCCGTAATCATCATGGTCATGGATTTTTTTGAATCCGTATTTATTGTCAATAATATCACTTTCCGGTAAATGCCATTTCCCTCCATACCCACAATCATATCCGGCATTTTTCATCAGAATGCCCAGGCTGTTTGTGCTGTATGGCGGATTGAAAGGACTTCCGTTTTTCATCATACCAACAACGCTTGGCGTTACACCGGTCATCATAGCAGCCCGGTTCGGAGTGCTGAGAGGGGCTGCACAATATGCATTTGTAAAACGGATTCCTTCTTTAGCCAGACGATCCATATTCGGAGTATGAATGTCTTTGTTTCCAGAACAGCTCATTGCCATTGCATTTTGCTGATCGGTGAAAATGTAAATAATATTCGGACGTTTGTCTTTTGCGATTACGGGTGCAACAGCTGCTGCACCCATAACTCCCGCAAGAAGTATATTTTTTGTATTCATAACAGGATAATGTTTGATCAGATTTCTAACTCAGGTACTTCGTCAGTAACGATATGTGATTTACCGTTTTCGATAATCATCGTTGCACCTTTTTCTTTTAGTTTTATCTTTTTACCGTTTAACTCAATAACCGGTGTATTATAATTAACTCCACTTTTCAATGTGTTGTTAACTGCATTAAAGAAAGCATCACCTTCGCTGCTCAGATTAGCATTGAT
>JBOFDD010000363.1:0-9338 GCA_051646645.1 Bacteroidales bacterium
GTGATTTCGACCGACGACATATATTCGGTCCAGACGTTGCCCTGTATGCCTCGTATCAGTTTTTTCTCTTCGTCAGAAAGATCGATATTAAGGGGATCGTAAGAATAGACCTGACGAAGCGGAAGATAGCCTCCGATAGCCTCGGGTTCGGTCATGGGGTTATCCTGATACTGATCGAGATAGCAGTATTCCCCGGGGGTCATTACGACCTGATTGCCGGCTTTGGCTGCTTTTATACCGCCCGATTCGCCTCTCCAGGACATAACAGTAGCTGTTTTGCTCAATCCGCCTTCAAGAATTTCATCCCACCCGATCATTTTACGTCCTTTGGCATTGAGGTATTTCTCAATACGGTGTACGAAATAACTTTGCAGTTCGTCTTCATTCTTCAGCTGATTATCGCGAATGCGCTGCTGACATTTCGGACAGTTTTTCCACGATCCTTTGGCTGCTTCATCTCCTCCGATATGAATGTATCCGGAAGGGAAAAGTGTCATTACTTCGTCGAGCACATTTTCGAGAAACGTGAACACGGAGTCGTTGCCGGCACAGAATTCGCCGTGCTTGTAAGGTTGTCCCGTACAAGACAGACCGGGATAAACAGCAAGGACTTCTTCGGAGTGACCCGGCATTTCGATTTCGGGGATCACGGTGATAAAGCGTTTTGAAGCATAGTCGAGAACATCCTTTACGTCTTCCTGCGTGTAGTAGCCTCCGAATGCATCGGGTTCGCCTTCGGTTGCATATTTACGATCGCCGTTCCACCAGATGCGCCAGTCGGGCGATTTGCGCCAGGCTGCTTTACGGGTAAGTTCGGGATATTGCTTTAATTGCAGGCGCCATCCGGCTCCGTCTGTCAGATGCCAGTGGAAAGTGTTCATCTTATAATGAGCCAGCGCATTGAGGTGTTTTTTAATAAAAGATACGGGGTAGAAATGGCGCGACACATCGAGGTGAAGTCCGCGGTATTCGAACCGCGCATAATCAGATATATCTACAGAAGGAATAACTAATGACTCACCCTTGTTTACGGCAAGCTGACGCAAAGTCTGGATCGCATAAAAAAGACCTCTTGCTGTAGGTGATTTTATAATTACGGACTTTGGAGTTACTTGCAATTCATAAGAATCAGCTCCTGCTGACAAATCCGGCACAATCAATAATTGTATCGCTGCTTTCTTTTGCTTCGATGTATAAGTAATCTGCTGACCGACAGCAGAAAGCTGTTCAGTAAAGATTTCCTTATCCCGTGGAGTTGCATTGGCATAAAATCGTGTTCCGGAGGTAATCTGAAACTCGCCGTCGCGTGGTATTAACGATTGCGGATAAGGTAATAGTTTGTCAAACGATTGTGCTTGAAGCGGCTTCGCTCCGAAGAGAGAGCTCATCAACAGAAATAAAATAACAAAGTTTCTCATTTGGAATGGTTTGGTTTTTATCAATGAGACGAGTTCATGGGTTCGCCTAAAAAAAATAATTTTCGTGCTAATGTAATCACAATGATTATCTTTAGCAAAATTGACCGGAATGAAAAGTGAGGAAGAGATTGAAAACGGGTTTCAGTTGTTTTAAAATGGAATCTGGAAGGGATAAAAAAAAAGCTAACGATAACCTCGTCAGCTTTTTCTATTTTTTTATTACTCAGCAACTTCTTCAGCAGCCTCTTCGGTAAAGTTTGTCATACCGTTAGCTGTAAGAATATTGTACCATGTAATTACTTTTTTGATGTCTGTCGGATAAACTCTTTCATCATCGTAAGAAGGAAGAATTTCAGCGAAATAAGCGCGTAATGCTTTTGCATCTGATTTAGGATCAACAGATGCCTGTGCTCCGTTTTCTTTTGCTGAAATAGCAGCTAAAACTTCTCTTAGCGGAGTTTCGCCTTCTAATGTATAAATTGAAATATCGTTTAGTGAAATCACTTTATCATGCGCGTAAGCAGGAACTTTTTTCTTATCAACTAACGACTCAACAATAATATTTCCTCTTCCTTGAGAAACAAGTTTGAACAACCCAGGTTTTCCTGAAATTGATAGAATTAACTTCAACATATTCTTATTCGTTTATTAAATTCTTATGCAGTGTTTTACAAATGTAATAATAATCTTGAGATTGAGAAATACTGAAAACTCATTTTATACTAAAAGCTCTTTCTTTCGATACTATTGCAAATTTTTTCAATCTGAGGTATCAGCGCTACATCGTCGTTATTGTCAATAACAAAATGCGATAAGCGGATTCGTTCCGGGTCGCTCATCTGATTCTTTATACGGCTTTCGACAACAGAACGTGGTGCTCCGTCGCGCTGCATGGCACGTTGAATGCGTGTGTTCTCATCTGCCGACACATTGATAATGATATCGACAATCCGGTCAAAACCGGACTCGAAAAGAATGGCTGTTTCCATTGCGACTACAGGCAGATGCTGACGCAGGGACCACCTTTCAAAGTCTGCAATAACGGCAGGATGGACAA
Source organism: Bacteroidales bacterium (assembly GCA_051646645.1). GTDB lineage: Bacteria > Bacteroidota > Bacteroidia > Bacteroidales > UBA7332 > UBA7332. The sequence goes on from JBOFDD010000363.1 coordinate 2,476, forward strand.
TGGCGTTCATCTGCTTAAGCAGGTCGGGATTGCCAAAGATGCACTGAGCTATAAATGCGCGGTTCAATCTACCATCGGAATATGCTTCTGCTCCGAGTAAAGAACGGATTGCTCCGACCAGATTTTTATCTTCAACCATCAGCCGCTTTGCTTCGTTATCGCAATTGTAAACCGGAATTCCTGCGTGCTGAAGGTAGGCAGAAACAACGCTTTTGCCGCTACCAATACCCCCTGTTATACCTAATTTAGTCATGAATAATTTTATCTTCAATTATAAACTCTACACTATCTGTTGCCATTTGCACGTTTGTGACATACAGGGGATAATCTATCAGATTAACTTTTACCTTATTTCGCTGAAACTTGAGTATATCTTCGTAGTTGACTTCAAGATTAAACTGATCAACGGTCAGATCTTTGTATTTACTCAATGCTACAAAACAAGTGAGGCTGATACTTCCCGGAAAGGTTCGCAAGGCTTTATCTTCGGGCAGATTCATTACCCGCACAGGTATCTGGAATTCTTTTTGAGTAAAGGATTCTACAGGTACTTCAATACGTACGCGGTCCGGATAGAATTTCACACCCGGAACAGGCTTAATATTTACTTCTCTGCTGAATGTTTCTGACAAATCGCTCGCCCCTACAGAGTCTGTTTCGCAGAATGTGAGCTTCGACAGCACGTCCTCCGGCGCATAGGCTGTAACCATTTCCGGCTGTACCTGTATAAGCCCCGAAATCATGTATTGCTGTTTGGTAAGAAAGCTACCTCTGACTTCAACCGGGATTTGTTTGGACTGTCCGATTGAGTAGTACAATACAATATTATTGGGGTATATGGATACGACCTGTGTGGTTGGCGGAACGCTTTTCTGTACGAGACTAAGGATATCTTCAGTAGTGAGCACATAACGTCCGCTCTTCAGATCCTTGGGATTAAAGTTTAACTCTAACGGTTCGCTTTTTTTGCGCAGAAAATTAAAGAGATTGGCCCCCTGATCTTTGAGTTTGACTTCTAAATCCGGAACTTTAGAGGTGATAAGTATGTTTTTGGGAATATCACTCAACTCGACTTTAAAAGACTGACTGGTGGTGATCTCTTCGCGCAGGATCTGCAAGAACCAGAAGAATGCAGACAACAGCAGAAAAAATGAAAAGGTTAGAAGCTCCTTATTACTGTGACGTTGAATGAAGCTTCTAACCTTTTTCCTTGTAAGTAAATAAACGTGTACTATTTTTCGTTTATAATACATGAATTTCTGCTATATTACTTTTGTTGCTGAGTATCACCGGCAGAAGCAAAAATAGAGTTTTTGTCTACTCTGATGCTTACGTTGTTAGCGATCTCTAAAGTAACTACATTATCCTGGATATTTTTGATTTTACCGTAGATACCACCTGAAGTGACAACTTCATCACCTACATTCAGGCTGTTACGGAAATTAGCCACTTCTTTTTGTCTCTTCACTTGTGGACGAATCATAAAGAAATAGAATACAGCGATGATTAAAACCATCATTCCGACACTTTGAATCAAAGAGCCACCAGCTGCGTTTAATAATACGGTCAATAAGTTCATGTGTTTATCTTTTTATTATTGGTAATTATAATTCAAAAAAACCGGATTTACTTTTTAAGTAAGATCCCTTCAGCTTTGAGATTCTTAACTACTTTATCCAGTACTCCATTGATAAAGAATCCACTTTTCAATGTGCTGTATTTTTTAGCAAGATCGATATATTCATTCAAGCTCACAGTTGTAGGGATAGCTGAGAATGTCATGATTTCAGCAAGAGCCAGCTGCATAACGATGATATCCATCAGTGCAATACGCTCGATATCCCAGTTGCTTGAGTAAGAACGGATATAGTTTTTGTATTGCTCACCATTCACAATTGCATTTCTGAACAACTGAACAGCGAATTCTCTGTCTTCTTCTGAACGGAACTGAGGCAAAATCTGCTCTTCTTCCGTTGCTTTGAACTGCTTGATTGTTTTAAGAACAAAGGACTGAACGATATCAAGATCGTCATTCCAGTATAAGCTTGTTTCTTCTAACAGATCAGATAATCTTTCGTTGTCGCAAACAAATGTTTTGAATAGTACTCTCCACAATTCGCGATCCTGATCGAAAGAACGCTCTTCTGAATTCATATATTCTTCATAGATTTCAGAAGAAAGAATCAGATCCAGCATGTCTTTTACGAATTCCTCATCCCAAGCAAGTTTGTGCTGACTCAGGTAAGTGCGGAAAGCAGGATCTTGTCTTAAATGATAAACAAATAGATTATCTACGAATTTAGTATTGGGATTCAAGTCTTGTTCGGATGCTAAGAATTTTGATTTCGCAACCTCAATTCTTCTGTTCTGAGCATCAGTAAGCTCCACGATCAATAGTAAAAGATAGTTATACAGTTCGTATGCCTTATCTAAACTGAAAAGAAGCTCCTTTTCAGCTTTACTCAAATCTCTCTCCTCATTTTGATAGTACGAGTATAACAACTGTACTACTTTAATACGAATTAACGCGCGATTTATCATTTGTATAGTCTATTTTTTTTCAACTACAAATGTAGAAATTTTTTAGGGAAGATTGTTCTTTTCCCTACTGTTTGTTATATTTTAAGCATCTCAGAGATGCATCATGAAGCAAGTGACAGGGAAATAATTCTTGCACAAACCTTCTTATCTGATAACAATCTTTCAGATAATCAGTTCATAAAAAAGAAAAGAGGATACCCGAAGGCATCCTCTTTATATATCTTTTAATGCGAACTAATAATTAGTCAACATTCAAAGTAACACGTTTGAAAGCAGTAGCTGTCAAATCTTTGTTAGCAGCTTTCAAGTAGTTAGCTACAGAAACTTTAGCATCTTTGATGAATGCTTGCTCCAATAGAGTTGACTCCTGGTAGAATTTGTTCATACGACCTTGAGCAATTTTATCAAGCATTTCTTCTGGTTTACCTTCTTCACGAGCTTTTTCGCGAGCGATTTCGAACTCTTTCTGAGCTACTTCAGCAGGTACGCCATCTTTGTTCAAAGCTACAGGGTTCATAGCTGCTGCTTGCATAGCAACATCTTTACCTACCTGAGCATCAACATCAGCAACGTTGAAACCTACGATAGTCGCAAGTTTGTTACCTGGGTGGATGTAAGCTACAGTAGAAGGAGCAGAAACGAATTCGTAGTATCCGATTTCCATTTTCTCACCTGTAGAACCGATTTTCTCAACGATCAAATCAGCGATTTTAGTACCACCGATAGTCAAAGCGTTAAGTTCTTCGATAGATGCAGGTTTGTTCTCCAATGCAGCATCAAGGATTTGTTTTGTAAGAGCTACGAATTCTTCGTTTTTAGCAACGAAGTCAGTCTCACATTTCAAAGCTACAACTGCAGCGAAATCGCCGTTAGCCGCAGCAAGAACACAACCTTCAGAAGCTTCACGATCAGAACGCTTAGCTGCTACAGCTTGTCCTTTTTTACGGATAATTTCCATTGCTTTATCGAAATCGCCATCAACCTCAGTCAACGCGTTTTTACAGTCCATCATACCAGCTCCGGTCATTTTACGAAGCTTGGTGATATCAGCCATAGTAACTGCCATAATATCTTAATCTTTATTCGTTAAATATTAAAGTTTGAAGGTTTGAGGCCGGAAAGCCTCAAACCCCAAACAATAGAATATAGAAATTAGTCTTCTTTAGAGATGAATTTGTCAGCAACTTTTGCGTTTAGTGCTTCTTCATCTTCTTTTTTAGTTCTCTCTTTCTTCGCTGGTTTAGCTTTAGCTGCTTTTTTAGCAGGTGCTTCTTCGTTATCGATTTTTTCAGCTTGTCTTTCAGTCAAACCTTCAGCAATTGCACCGCAAACTGCACCAAGGATTACATCAACTGATTTAGTAGCATCGTCATTCGCAGGAATGATGAAATCGATATCTCTTGGAGAAGAGTTAGTATCAACGATTCCGAAAACTGGAATACCCAAACGAGTAGCTTCAGCAATCGCAATGTGCTCTTTCATTACGTCAACTACGAAAAGCGCAGCAGGAAGACGAGTAAGATCAGAGATAGAACCTAAAGTTTTCTCCAATTTAGCACGCTGACGAGTGATTTGAAGTCTTTCTCTTTTAGAAAGGTTTTCGAAAGTACCATCTTTAGTCATTTTGTCGATAGTACTCATTTTTTTAACTGACTTACGGATTGTAGTGAAGTTAGTCAACATACCACCCGGCCAACGCTCAGTAACGTATGGCATATTTACTGCTGATGCTTTGTCAGCGATAACGTCTTTAGCCTGTTTTTTAGTACCTACGAATAGGATACGACGACCAGACTTAGCGATTTGTTTCAAAGCTTCAGCTGCATCTTCTACTTTAGCAACTGTTTTGTGTAGGTCAATGATATGAATACCATTGCGCTCCATAAAAATATAAGGAGCCATAGCAGGATTCCACTTTCTCTTAAGGTGTCCGAAGTGACAACCTGCTTCTAATAATTGTTCAAAAGAAACTCTTGACATTGTTTTTAATCTTTAATTCGTTTACATTCAACTAATTCAATCACACGGTAGTCACACAAGGTGAGTCCGTATAGATTTGGATACTAAACGTGCGTCTATCAAGCAATTGATTATGCCAGTATCCATTAAGCTGCGAACATCAGGCCACAAGGCATTGTCCGGAGCAAAAAAACATTAACGTTTGCTGAACTGGAATCTTTTTCTTGCTTTTGGTTGTCCCGGTTTTTTACGCTCAACAACACGAGGGTCGCGAGTCATGAAACCTTCTTTTCTCAACGCAGCTTTATCTTCTGCATTAATTTTAACCAACGCACGAGCAATAGCTAAACGTAAAGCTTCTGCTTGTCCTTTATATCCACCACCGTCAAGGTTAACGTTGATGTCGTATTTTTCAGCTACACCTACAGTTGTAAGAGGTTGTTTAACCACAAACTGAAGGATAGTAGAAGGAAAGTAGTTCGCCAGGTCACGCTTGTTGATAGTAATCTTTCCTGTTCCCTCGCTAACGTAAACACGAGCAACTGCTGCTTTACGTCTTCCGATTGCATTAATTACTGTCATATCAATTATTTAAGAGAGTTAATATCAATATTTTTTGGTTGTTGTGCTTGGTGTGGGTGCTCAGAACCAGCATATACATGCAAGTTTCCGATCAACTGATCGCCAAGTCTGTTTTTAGGTAGCATACCTTTAACAACTTTTCTAAACAAACGATCCGGACCTTTTTTCAATAAAGTCGCAGGAGTGTTCTCTCTTTGTCCACCTGGGTAACCTGTGTAGTGTAAGTATACACGGTCATTCCATTTGTTACCTGTTAATTTTACTTTGTCTGCGTTGATGATAATTACGTTATCACCGCAATCAACGTGAGGAGTGAAGTTTGGTTTGTATTTACCTCTCAAAAGTTTCGCAACTTTCGAGCCGATACGTCCCAAAACTTGGTCTGTTGCATCAACAACAACCCATTCTTTTTGTACAGTTGCTTTGTTCGCAGAAATGGTCTTATAACTTAAAGTATCCACTGCTTAATAAGTTTAAAATGTTAATAATAAATTTGCTTGATAGTCAAGCAATCCACATTCTCGGACACTGAGAATTGTAAATCTACCCGACAATCTTCTTATTGTTGGAATAATAATCGGCTCGCAAAATTACTCTTTTTCTTTGAAATACAAAATAATAAATCTATTTATCTCTCTTTTCTCTCGTATTTTTCAAATATTTCACCTTATTAAAGATGATTTCCTATAGGATTAAAACTGCGGGCTATACGGTTAGGAATCAGACGACAGCGCTCTTCATGAAAGAAGAACACACAGTAAAAAAAAAGCAGATACAAAATCGGCCCTTAATCATCAATTCAACTCATTCACTGAAATTTGCTGAAAGATCATCTGAGCTTTACTTCCTTCGTAAAGTATGCCAATAACTGAGTCGTTTACAGAAGTAATACATGAGTAACCGAAACTACCCCACTCATCCAGCAGGAGTGTTTTGGACATATCCCATGCTGCACCCTGATCGCGGCTCACTTTTATACTCATATTATTGCGGTGGTATTTTGAATCCGGATTAGAGAAAAATAATAAACTCCGCCCGTCTTTCGTATCATGCCGGTGAAGAGATGCCATACATGTAGGCTCGATCAATGCTCCATGCGAGGTCGGATGCTCTGTCCATGTATCACCAAGATCATAGGTTATGGCAATATTACGTCCGTTTGCTTCACCCTTTTCTTTGGAATTTCTGTTATCCCGCATATTAAGCATTACTCCTCCATCTGCCAATTGAACAGCCATACACTCTGTTGTATTCTCTGCGGCAGGATTACTGGTAGTCCATGTTTTACCCCCGTCTTTACTCCATGTGATATTTGAGAACGGAAGTCCGTTTTCATCTCGTCCCTGAGTAGGAAAAACCAAAGTTCCATCAGCCAACGTTATACCATGTCCGGGGGCCGGAGCAAAAAGCCACCATTCTTTTCGCTTGGTCTGCTCTGTAATATTAACCGGCTCACTCCAGGTTTTACCATCATCTTCGCTTTTAGTTATCAGAAACTGACTTGTTTCTTTCACCCCTAAGCCCGGCTGAGAACCTTTAGAGTGCCATTGGTGAATCCATACTTTACTTGTGTCATTTAACCCTTGAATCCATTTACCGGTATTGCGGTCAAGCACCCCATGCATCCATAACCCTGCTACATAAATAGCTCCGGTATTATCATCCACCAACACACAAGCATCGCTTACTCCGTTAAATTTTTCAGGAAGCCCGCCCCACTGCTTCATATCAAGGACAACCTGCATGGGCTGCCAGGTCTGACCACCATCCTCGCTACGATG
>JBOFDD010000364.1:0-6554 GCA_051646645.1 Bacteroidales bacterium
TTTGATTGCAAAGAAAGTTACTTTAGTTTTATTATAGGGTAAAGTCGGAAACATTTTCTGATTTTACCCTTATTTTTTTATCTATCTCTTTGCGTATAACCCAACTACCTTTAATTGCATTTATTACTTGAATTCAGGTTTAAATAATCCTGAACATAGTAGATCGCTCAAAACTATCAATATTACCTCTTTCTTTTGGATTAAAGTCGGGATGGCTTCATTGGTAAATTGTAAATAGAAAGCTGATTTGGTTATTTTGTGACGATATGAAAGAGAATGGGGATGGGTGGAGTTATAGATTGGTGTATACAAAAAAAGTCAGTATGAAGAGAGCCATTTTAGTGGGTGTCTTTATACTGACTTTTTTATTGGAAATTATTGTGCTGATTTGATATAATCATCAATTGCGGCAGAGCTGAATCCTAGCTCTTTTGCTTTTTTGAAATCTTTGAGAGCTTCCTTCTTTTCGTATTGTTTTAAGTGAACTTTGCCCCGAAGGAAATAGATCAATGGGTTCGAAGGGTCTGAAGTTTCTGCTTTTTTTAGATCATCCAGAGCTTTTGTGTATTTTTCCCAAAGGAAATAGAGTTCAGCTCTGTTGATCAGTATGTTTGCCGATTTCGGATTTGAGTTTAACACAATAGTATAAAGTCTTTCTGCCTCTGAGTATGCACCCATTTGAGTGTTGACAGCTGCAATGCCTAACCGTCCTTTACTGCTCGAGGGGTTGATCTTAAGCATCTCCTGAAAGTCATTAATTGCTGCCGTTGTATCGGCTTTTTCCAGATAGATCATGCCTCTCAGGTATCTGGCATCCATGTTCTTTTCATCAATAGATATGGCTTGAGTAAGATCCTGTAAAGCACTCTGTATGCTGTCCATCTCAAATAATAATTCGGCTCTGTTTAGAAGCAGGGTTGGAGAGCTTGAGGCAAATAGCAACCCTGTTGAATAGGATTGCAATGCTTCGCTGTCTTTTCCTAATTTACGCTGAATAGTTCCCAGATTTGAAAGCAGAATGGCATTTTCAGGATTTCCGGGCTTCAGGCGTAAGGCTTTTAAAATGCACTCTTCAGCCGCGCTCCATTCCTGATTTTCCATAAATACGAATGATTTCTCAACCCTCTCTTCGTATGTCTGAGCATACGAAGAGAGGGTTGACAGAATCATTATCAGAATAACGGATAATTGTTTCATATTTTTGTTGTTCGTTTGACAGGTAATCCTATCTTAGTTTTAAAATATCACCTTCCTGAATAACATAATCGACAGACTTTTTATTCAGTTTATATAGTGATTTTAGTTTTATACCATACTTCTGGGCAATTGAGTACATAGATTCTTCAGCCTGTACGGTATGTGTGTAGTAGGTCGATTTCGTTTTTGACCGTTTCTTTTGTAAATACACAGGGTCGCCGGCTGACGGCTGATATCCTTTAGGTATATCGTTGTAAGACCTAAGTTTTTTCGCACTTATTTTAAATTCGTCAGCAATAGCTTCGATAGTTTCGTTCTGATTGACTTCGATATATAATAACCCCTGATTTGTATATGGTGTATGAGTCAGCGTGATAATATTGGATCCTGCATTTTTTAAATCATAGACATACAGATTGTAATCTTCGATGATTTTAATCAATTTGGTCGGATAGCTTCTGTTTGTGGCGTATCCGGCCGTTGACAAGCCTTTTGCCCAGGACTTGTAGTCTGTAGTTTTGTAATTAAACAGAAATGAGTATCTGCTGCGGTTGGCAAGAAACAGTGCGTGATCTTCATAGGATTCACGGGCATGTTTGTATTTACGGAAACATTCGTTTTTTGCATCATCGTCATGATAAATACGTCTGCCACTCCAATCCGTGTGACATTTGATTCCGAAATGGTTGTTCCCTACTGTTGCCAGACGACTTTTTCCTGCATTTGACTCAAGAAGTCCTTGCGCAAGTGTGATGCTTGCAGGGATTTTGTATTTTTTGCTATGCGAGATAGCAATATCCTTATAAGTTTCAATATAGTTCAGGTAGCTCTTGTTTTTTGTTTGTGCTGATACGAATGAAGCACTAAGAAGAAGTGAGAGAAACCATTTTTTTTTACTCATACATGTAAATATTTGTAGGTTGATTTTGTGTTTACTGTCTTTGTTTTTATATTTTTGTTCATTACAATGAATATTCATTGGGCGGTAAAGAAACTATTATACTGAATAATCTGTTCTGAATGATAGAATATTACCGAATAACATATAAATACTTTATGTTCAGATGAAAAATCTTGTAATTTCTGCAAATATAAAAGTTTACGACTTTTCTGAGTTAGGAGAAGTGGAAAAAAAATTAGTTCGTTTAGCACAAGAGGCAACAAAGCGTGCTTATGCACCTTATTCAAACTTTCAGGTTGGAGCTGCTGCTCTCCTCGCGAATGGTGAAATTATTACAGGAACGAATCAGGAGAATGCGGCTTATCCTTCGGGTTTATGCGCAGAGAGAACAACTTTGTTTTATGCAAATTCGCAATATCCGGATGTTGCTTGTGAGATTCTTGCAATTGCTGCTTTTACAAACGGTGATTTCTTAAACGAGGTTCTTGCTCCGTGTGGTGCATGCCGTCAGGTGATTCTTGAAAGCGAAGAGCGTGGCGGAAAACCAATGCGTATTTTGCTTACAAGTAAGGATACGGTTTATGAAGTGGCAAGTATTAAGGATTTACTTCCTTTGTGTTTCGAGAAGTCAAGCTTAGGTAAATGATTATAAAAATAAAGAGTTGAATGATTTCATTCAACTCTTTATTTTTATATATGTTTAGTATTCGAATTTGCCAAATTCACTTTCAATAATCAGTTCGTTTTTATCAGCTGTCTCCACATATCCTACAATTTGAGCTTCAATGCCGAATGATTTTGATATTTCAATAACCTTCTCAGCATGTTCCGGTGAAAGGTAGATTTCCATACGGTGTCCCATATTGAAAACTTTGTACATTTCTTTCCACTCTGTGCCTGATTGCTCCTGGATGATACGGAATAAAGGAGGCACAGGGAATAAGTTGTTTTTGATAACGCGAACATTATTCACAAAGTGCATCACTTTTGTTTGAGCACCGCCTGAGCAGTGAACCATGCCGTGAATAGCCGGACGAATCTCATCTAAAATTCTTTTGATTACAGGAGTATATGTGCGGGTAGGAGATAAGACAAGTTTACCTGCATCGATACCTAATTCACTGATTTGGTCGGTTAGTTTAAGTTTACCTGAGTAAACCAAATCGTGTGGTACATTCGAGTCGAAGCTTTCAGGGTATTTTTCTGCCAGATATTTGGCAAATACATCGTGGCGGGCTGAAGTCAGGCCATTGCTACCCATCCCTCCGTTATATTCTTTTTCATAGGTAGCCTGACCATAGGAAGCCAGTCCGACAATAATGTCGCCACCTTTGATGTTGTCGTTTGAAATTACATCAGATCGTTTCATTCTGCAAGTCACTGTACTGTCGACAATGATTGTGCGAACAAGATCGCCTACATCTGCTGTTTCGCCTCCGGTTGCATAAGCGTTAACACCTAATGAGCGGAGTTCTTCCAGTAATTCGTCAGTGCCATTAATAATAGCAGAGATAACTTCACCTGGAATAAGATGCTTGTTGCGTCCGATTGTAGAGGAGATAAGAATATTGTCTGTAGCCCCGACGCATAGCAAGTCGTCAATGTTCATGATTAAAGCATCCTGAGCAATGCCTTTCCATACAGAAATATCTCCCGTTTCTTTCCAGTAAGTATAGGCAAGAGATGATTTTGTTCCTGCACCGTCAGCATGCATGATGTTGCAATATTCCTCGTCTCCGCCAAGGATGTCCGGAATGATTTTGCAAAAAGCTTTCGGGAAAATACCTTTATCAATGTTCTTAATAGCGTTATGTACATCTTCTTTCGAAGCTGAAACGCCGCGTAGATTATAACGTTGATCGCTCATGAAATTAAATAATGTATTGGTTTGGTGTAACTGGCGCAAAGGTAAGAAAAAAAGCAAAAGGTTTTGGCGAATGAAAGCTATTATTCGGACAAATGTCTGAATTCAGAATAGTTCTTAAGTGATAAAATGTATCGGTTAATTATTGATATTACTTAATAAATGAGGGGGATAGATAAAAAAAGAGGGCAACTCCTTGAGTTGCCCTTCTTTACATTCTTTTGCCGAACGAATTATTCAGCTACTACAACTGTTGTGTCTGTAGCAAGAGTATCGTTAGTAGCTGTATCTACAACAGCTTCTGTAACTTCCTCAACAACTGCTGCAACTGAGTCAGTAGCAGGAGCTTGTTCAGTTTTAGCACCACCACAAGATGCGAAAGATACTGCAACAACAGCAACAAAGAACAAAACTAACTTTTTCATTTTTGTAAGTAATTAGAAACGTTAAAACTTATGTTGTTTTCTTTTTATCGCTGCAAATGTATAGCATTTTTGAATATGCTGCATCGTTTTGGATATTTTTTTTTTGAGAAAAGCCTGAAATAACTTTATTTAACATTAACGCCCTGATAAAGATACCTTTTGATGCTCTTTTTGGGCGTTTTTTCAAACTCATTTGGAAATAATTCGATGCTTGAGATCTGTTCATATGGTGCTACAACCTTATTCAGATTTTTTCTGTTCTCATCCATGATAGCCGGAAGAGTATCGTGATTTATATCTAAAGAGTCTAAACTTTCGTAGTCTGGATAAACAAGAGCCACAAGTTTACCATTTCTTTCCACGACTAAGCTTTCCATTACGCAAGGCATATTGTTTAGTTTAGCTTCTATTTCTTCCGGATAAATGTTTTGTCCGCTTGCACCGAGAATCATATTTTTGCTACGTCCACGGATGAAAATGTTACCATCAGTATCAATTTTACCCATATCTCCTGTATGAAGCCATCCATCGTATAAAATTTCCTGAGTAGCTTCCGGATTTTTGTAGTATCCCATCATGACATGTTCGCCACGAACCATGATCTCTCCGATAGTATTATAAGGATCGTCAGAATCAATCTGAACTTCCATATATTCTTTCAATATTTGCCCCGCAGAAGTAGGTATGAATTTATCGTACGGAGAATAGCTGATAAGCGGTGCACATTCGGTCATTCCGTATCCTACTGTAAACGGGAACTTTATTTTATAGAGAAATTCTTCTACTTCCTTATTTAAAGGTGCTCCACCAATGATAACCTGGTTAAAGTTGCCCCCAAAAGACTGAACAAGCGTTTCTCTGATTTTTGCGTATATCTTCTCGTTAATGAATGGTATATTCAGTAAAAGTTTAATGGCATTGCTGCTGATTTTTGGAAGAATCTGTTTTTTATAGATTTTTTCCATAATCAGAGGTACCATACAAATATTGCTTGGCTTAACCTCTTCAAAGGCTTTAAGCAAAATTTTAGGTGTTGGGATTTTGCTTAAAAGCGTAATATGAGCTCCTGATGCGAAAGGTGTCAGGAAATCAAAAGCACATCCATAGGCATGAGCCAGTGGGAGGAAGCATAAGCATGTGTCTCCCGGAACAAACAAACGTGTATTTTTGCCAAATACGGTATTTCCGGCAAGATTGTTTGCTGAAAGCATTACTCCCTTACTGAATCCGGTTGTACCCGAAGTGTAACTGATTAATGCAAGTTCTGCATTGCTTCTATCTGCGTATTTTATATCTTTTGAAGTATAGCCGTTCGGGTATTTTTCTTTGAAGATTTCATGACGATGAATCATAAACTTCTGTATTTTCTCACCATCTTTCTGATAGATGCAGCGGAAGTCGCTCAAAGAGAATGCGCCTCTGATGCCTGGAAGTCTTTCTTCTTCTAATGATTCCCAGATTCCGTCTGTCGTAAATAATAAAACTGAGTCAGAATGCGAAACGATATGGTGTACATCATTCGGATTGAAATCCGGTAGTATAGGCACGATCACAGCGCCATATGTTATAGCAGCAACGTAAACGATACACCAGCTTGAAGTATTGCGTCCTATCAGAGCTATTTTGTCACCTTGTTTAACATGACATGCTTCAAATAGTTGGTGAAGTTTGGCAATCTCAGTTGCAGTTTCACCGTAAGTAAATGACGTTTTTTCAACATAATCGCTTAAAGCCGGGAGATCCCAGTTTTGAGAAAAAGACTCTGCGAAAAGTTGAATAAAGTTCTCTTTAATCATAGCACATTTTGTTGTATTCTGTGCAAAAGTAAAATTAAACTGCACAAATTCAAATAATATGAGCGAAAAAAGTTGTTTGTAAGGAGAGTTTGTTTTTTGTAAAGATAATATTTTGAATTTCTTTATTATTTGTGATTCAGTTGTTTAAGTTTGAAAATGTGTTTGTAGTCTGCAAGAAAGGCAATTTATGCGTAGTCTCATGAATAGATGTAGTGATAAGTGGTGTAGGGTGAAAAAAACAGAGAGATTACACCAATGTATGATTGTATGTAATCTCTCTGTTTAGAAGTTATCAGAATAAGTCTTTATAGATTTTATCTGTTGCTCCGGAATTGTCAGCGACATAATCAAATGATTTTTTACTGACTTCT
>JBOFDD010000365.1:0-3093 GCA_051646645.1 Bacteroidales bacterium
AAGAAACCGCAACTTGTTTTTGAAGTGAAACCATCTAAGCGGAAAAGGAAAGGAGCATATCGGATTAAGATGGATGAGTCGGAAATCAGATTAACCGGCTATAATGAAGAGGGGCTTTTTTATGCAATGCAGACATTGATTCAGCTTTTACCTCCCGATTCGGGTTGTACTGAACTAATCGTTCCTGTAACTGAAATTTTTGATGAACCACAACTAGAATATCGCTCTATGCATCTGGATGTAGCGAGACATATCTTTTCGGTAGATTATCTGAAGCAGTTTATTGATTATCTCGCTATGCATAAGATGAATGTATTTCACTGGCATCTTACCGATGATCAGGGTTGGCGCATTGAAATTCCGGAATATCCGCGTCTTACAGAAACAGGCGCCTGGCGTGATGCGACAATAATTGGAGTCTATCCCGGAACAGGGATTGATTCGACCCGGTATGGCGGATTCTATACGCAAAAGGAAGTCCGTGAGATTGTGAAGTATGCCGGGGAGCGGTATATTACGATTATTCCTGAAATAGATATTCCGGGGCATTGTATGGCAGTGATTGCATCTTATCCTGAGCTGTCAACGGATCCTTCTAAGTCATATAAAGTGGCAGAAACCTGGGGCATCTTCAATAAACAAAATAATGTATTAGCTCCTTCGGCTGATGCTGTCTGTTTTATGGAAGCCGTATTTAAAAATGTGGCAGAGTTGTTTCCGGGACCGTATATTCATTTTGGAGGGGATGAGTGTTCGCTTAAATGGTGGAAAGAGTCGCCCCTGGTTCAGCAATTTATGAAAGAGAACCGAATGGATGATGAACGGCAGGTACAGCGCTGGTTTGTAAAACAAGCAGAACGGATTATAGCCGGATTGGGCAAAAAAGCCATAGCATGGGGTGAAGCACTGGATGCAGATGCTTCTTTGAATACGATTATTATGAGCTGGAAAAACGAAAAAGCAGGTATTGCTGCTGCACAAAAAGGGCATCGGGTGATTATGTCACCCCAACGTTATGCTTACTTTAATCATAAGCAGATAAAAGAAGAGAAAGCTCCTTCGCATCCTCTTTTAGTGACTGTGGATAGTGTTTATCGATTTCCGATATACCCGAAAGCGTTATCAGCAAAAGAAAATAAACAAATAATCGGAGCAAGCGGGTGTTTATGGACAGAATATTATCCTACGGAGAAAAGAGTTGAATATGCTGTTTTTCCACGAATGACAGCTTTGTCAGAAGTGTTGTGGGGCATATCGGGTCAAAATAGAAAGAAGATGATGACGGAGGAGAGGTGGTTGTTGCAAAAAGCACGATATGATTTATGGAAAGTTGATTATTGCGAAGCTATCCGGATAAAAGATATAAATGGGAAGAATGATTTTGCTAACTGACCTTTATTCAGTATATTGATGGTAAATGTATTGCAATCCGACAGGGAGTCAGACACCTCTGTCGGATTGTCTGTTTTATTAATCTATTGCCTTTGCCGGAAATCAGGAAATAATTATTCCAGTATCCGGGTCGTCATTAAATTTGGGTTTGATATAGCTCATTCCCATAGTTGCCGATTTATTTAGCATATCGTCCAGTTTAGCTACTTTATACATAGGGGTTAATCCCTGACCACAAATAATCTTATCCAGAATATTTTTTTGAGAAGTAACCGAAAATTCTATTGCCGGATTGGCTATGTCGCTCAGGTCTTTTAATACAAGTGAGTCGGCTTTGGCCTTAATCTCTATAGAAGATTTACTGTCTGATGAGATAATGATTGAGCCTGAACTGCTTTCGACCACATCAGTAACGATAACCCAATCTTTATTCCAGCCATTGGCGGAAGCATATGCAAGAACGTCTTTCTGTAATCGGATTTTATCATTGATCCGGTTTCTTACAACACCTTTTAATTCCATGATAAACCCTTTTGTATTTGCAAAGTCAATAACGAAGCCGGCATCTGCCTGTCCTAACGTCCCGATAGGAGCACTTCCTTCCAGTTTTAAATGAATGTTTATACTGCTGTTTGAAACCAGGCTAATCTCGTCCTCAGTCGTATCGGCATATACATCAAAGTTTATACCAATGTTGCTCAGACTTGATACGTGATTGAACGAATAATCTTTGTTTAAAGTGCCAATATCGCCCAGCTTCAGAGGAGTTCCGGGTAACCAGGTTGCCAGAAAACCACGTTGTTTCCACAATGTTTTAATGTAATTTTTAGCTGATGATTTCATATTCTGATGTTTAAGGTGATTGATTTATTATGAGGTCATCTCGACTTTTGGAAACGTAGTAAATAGTTTCTAAAAGACCCCATGTCGTTATTAATTTTGCCTCTTTCTGCCTCATTTTTCACTTTATTATCTTGCAATAGCCCGCTATTGTTTCGCTATTAAAGCAAAAAATGAATTTGAAACAGACTAAAATTAATTAACGCCCAAAAGTCGAGATGACCTCTATATAACAAATAGTAAGGAGCTGTTGCTTTTGAAATATTGCTAAATATTCTTCCGGCGTTGAACTTAGAACCTGTTTAAAAATTTCCGGAATATTTTTTTAAAACCTCAATTCATGCTGTCTTTTGTCCTTTTTTGCGTCTTTGAATCTTCTTTTCTTGTTAATAGCCCGCGATTAACTGCAAATAGATAATTCAAACTCATCAAAAAAAATGACTAAAATACATACATGGGAAATTTTTAAACAGCTTCTTATTCCTGTATAAGTAGTGTAAGTCAGTTATTCGATAACATGTCAGTAGCTGATATATTATCAGAAGTATACTCTTCTGTTTAATTAACGAAATCTTTGTGGTTTTTGTTAATTGTAATCGATATAAATATCCTATATTTGCATTCGTAAAATCACTTGTCACAGAGAACAATGCAAAAAAGAGTAAAACAAATAATGGTTTATCTATTGACCGGATTATTGATATTATCCAGTCTTGGGCTTTCATTCCAGCATCTGGAATGTAACCATTGTGACGTTTTCTCTTTGTTGAAAGCAGAAAAGGAAATGCCTGCTGTTTCTGATTGTTGTGCTCATCAGTCCGGATCTGCAAAAACAGTTGCTGTTGAGGACGAAGATTGTGC
>JBOFDD010000366.1:0-15897 GCA_051646645.1 Bacteroidales bacterium
ATAGATAATAATGAGTAGTTTACTCTAAGAAACGTTATAAAATCACTATCCCAAAGATATGAGAATATTTTTTAGTCTTTTGACTGTCCTGTTAATGCTTCATGCTTGTGCTCCTGCAGGCGGAGATCTTGGGCGAAATGCGCGTAGTTCATGGCGAGATGTTAAGCCGTTAGGCATGGTTCTTGTAAAAAGAGGAACATGTGCAATGGGAACGAACAACGATTCAATTATTGGCGAAACAAATGCTGCGAGAGAAGTTTCTGTCGAATCATTCTGGATGGATGAATCGGAAGTAACGAATCACATGTATCATCAGTTTGTTAACTGGGTGCGAGACTCTATCTTCCGCGAAGAATTAGGTGAAGAATATATGGAAAAAGACCGAATGGGTAATTATAGACGTCCTATTCCATGGCGCAAAGCGGATATGATGGAACCTATCTACGAAAAATATTACAAACGCGATCCGATAAGCGGCTCTCTGATTCTGAGAGGCGACATGATCAACTATATCTACAGATGGTATGATCGGGATGCTGCTGCCCTGATGGCAAATCAGCTATCTCCGCGCAAACGTGTATTAAATACCGATATTACCGTTCCTGACCGCGTTGTTTTCTACGAAAAAGATACGGTAGTTATGAATGATGACGGACAATTCGTTCAACAAGCAATCCGTGTCCCGGTGATTGATGAGTCAAGCTTCATTCATATGCGCATTGTAAACGTATATCCGGATACAACCGTTTGGGTTAATGACTTCCCGAATGCTAAGAATACAACCTTAATGCAGACTTACTTTTCTCACCCTGCTTATCAGAACCATCCGGTTGTGGGAGTAACGTGGGAACAGGCAACTGCTTATTGCAACTGGAGAACAGATCGCACAGAAAAGACAAGCCGTGTGTGGATACAATATACTCCATACCGCTTACCAACAGAAGCGGAGTGGGTATTCGCTGCATCTGGCCGTAAGTCGGTAACAACAAAATTCCCATGGCATTCGGATGACCTGAAAGATGGCAAAGAATGCTTTTATGCAAACTTTCAGCCCGGACCGGGTAACTACACCGAAGATGGATTCCTGACTCCGTCACCTCGTGGTGCATATAAAGCAAATGAAATAGGTCTTCACGATATGCCGGGCAACGTTTCGGAATGGACATCAACGGCTTATACCTCATCAGGCGATATAGGCGAATCAAACTTTAACCCGCAGCGCGAATTCAATGCTTTATCTTCCGACCCATATTACCTGAAAAGGAAAGTGGTACGTGGAGGCTCATTTAAGGACGCTACAAACTTTATGCGTATAGAAGTTCGTCAGGGTGAGTATCAGAATCAACCCCGTTCTTTTATCGGATTCAGATGTGTCCGCACCAAACTGGGTGAAAACTAAATCATTGAAAATAATCAGAAACGAATTCACATTATGTCAAAGCCGAATAGAAAACCAAGAAATATTGTAGAACTTCTGGCTACAAAAAATGGACAGTTGTTCATGAATACAGCATATAGTTTAGGTGCAGCAGTCGTAATCCTCGGTGCATTATTTAAAATTCTGGGGCTTCCGGGAGGATCAACTATGCTTATGCTTGGTATGGTTACAGAGGTAATTATCTTTACCTTAAGTGCATTTGACCGCACAGGTGATCAGACTGTAGAATGGGATCGCGTTTTTCCTGTATTAAAAACGGGCAATCAGGAAGATAATCCTTTGCACACGATTGCAGAAAAAGGAGTAAAAATAGACGGGCCAATCACTACAACAACGAAAGTGGATTTTCAGGCTCCATCTATTGCCCCCAACTTTACGGCAGAACAAAGTGAATACCTGACTCAAAGCTTAAACCGCCTGAACGAGTCGGCTAAACAGCTTTCCAGAATGGCTGATCTTGCTGATGCTACGCAGGATTATTTGAGCAAACTCAACGAAACAACATCAAATCTGGATCGTTTCAGCCGTGCGACTAATGAGCTTGCCAGCTCTTCGTCTTCTCTGGCTAACTCATATACTACAATTGCCGACAGCGCTTATCAGATGAAGATGTCAACAGGCACCTATGTAGAACAAATGAATTCTTTAAACGGCAGCATTGAAGGACTGAGCCGAGTATACACGGAACAATTGCAGGGAATAACCAATCAGGTTCGTGCCATATCTCAGGTGCATGCTGATCTGAACAGACTGCAATATCTGTTCGAGGGATCATCCCACGAAGCAGAACGCTTTAAACGCGAAACAGAAAGAATGGCAGAGCAATTAACTCAGCTTAATGTAATTTACAGCCGTATGATTAATGCGATGACCGCTTCTAATCAGCGTCCATAAGCAGACAGAACCTGAACAAAAAAAGAAAAAATGGCAGGAAAGAAAACCAGACAAAAGATGATCAACATGATGTATCTTGTGTTAACTGCAATGCTTGCTCTTAACGTCTCAACAGACGTACTGAACGGCTTTGAGTTAATGGAAGATAGTCTTGTCAGAACCATCAGGTCAACCCAGTCCCAAAACCAGATAATACTAAACGACATTGCCAGATATGCCGAAGCAAACCCTCTGAAGGCTCAGGCTATCAGAGATACAGCAAGCCTGTTCAAACAAGAGTCGGATAGTCTGATCAATTATATCCAGAACCTGAAAGAGCAAATTGCATCCTATTCAGGCGGAACTTTAGAAGAGATAAAAAATAAAGAAGCGACGAATGCGGCTTCAACAATTATGCTAAGTCCGGGAATCGGTGAGGGGGAGACCCTGAGAAAACGAATCGATGCCTATCGGGAAATGGCTCTGAAATTCATTTCTGATTCAACTAAACGTGATGCTGTAGAACAAAATCTGACAACCAAAGCCAACAACCGTTTTAGCATGGGTGATCTGGCATGGGAACAATCAATGTTCTATAATATGCCAACCGTTTCGGCAATCACAATTCTTTCGAAACTCCAAAGCGACATTGCATCAGCTGAGTCTGAAGTTTTGAACAACCTGTCGAAAAGTATTGATATCGGAGATTTTCGTGTAAACGAAATTAATGCATATGTAATACCTAACTCGAATAACATTATACGCGGAGGCCGATACTCTGCCCGCATTATACTTGCTGCTGAAGATTCAACAAAGAAACCACAAGTATATATCGGAGGAAAAGAGCTTTCCGGTGACACATACAACGTTACCGCATCCTCTCTTGGAGAGCATACACTTAACGGATATATTGCGATGAGCAATGCTGAAGGAGAAACCTCACGTTTCCCGTTCAGTCAGAAATACACTGTTGTTGAACCTTCTGCTACGGTATCGGCTACTTTGATGAATGTCTTTTATGCAGGCTTTGAGAATCCGGTAAGCATATCTGTGCCGGGTGTACCTAACGGGAAAGTTACAGCGACAATGTCTAACGGTACTCTTACGCGTAAGCAAAATGGAGAATGGATTGCACGTCCGGCTAAAATCGGAACAGATGCTGTTATTTCTGTTTCTGCCGAAGTTGACGGACGCATGCAAAAGGTAAGTACAAATACATTCCGTGTACGTGCATTACCAACGCCGGCCCCTTATCTGATTATTGACAATACAGAGCGTTATCTGGGCGGTACAATCATAAACCGCAATACGCTGCTTGCATCGCAGGGTGTAGGTGCCGGTATTTTCGACGGTCTTCTGAATATACCATTTACGGTACTAAGCTTTGATATACGCATATCAAACGGAGGAATGACCCAATACGAGTCTTCAAACGGAAGTAAGTTCAGCGCAAGACAAACCGATATAATTAAACGAATGGGACGAGGAAGCTCATTTAATATTTCAAACATAAAAGTAAAAGGACCGGATGGAATTGTCAGACAGCTGACATCTCCTATCGAAGTCCTTCTATAATAAACCGAAGAAAGTAAGAAGCTATGAATATGAAGAAACTCATTGTTTTAGGTGTTTCTATGCTATTATTCTCAGTAGCAGCTAAAGCACAGGATTATTATGAACCACAATACATTGTCAACATGGACAGTATGGTGTTCAATCCTTCGCAACGACAAATAGCAGTCGGAAACCAACTACTGATTAATCCACAAAACCTGCGGTGGTCAAAAACCGTTTATCGTTTTGTGTCTTTGACTGATTCGGCAGAGGTGGCTGCCAACAGTTTTCTGGCTGAGCCGAAATCACCTATCCTTTATTATACAAAGGCCGGTGAAGCTTCTGAAAAACGTTACTATTATAATCTGATCAGTATTATTCTTCGTTTACTTGACGAGAAGAAAATACCAGCCTACACATTTGACACACAAGCCGTAAACGAAACTTTCTCACAAGAGGAAAGACTTACGCCTGATAGTGCGCTTATGAAATTAGGACTGGAAAGAACTCGCAGGAAACCGGAATTTGATAAAGCCGATCTTACTTTTGCAGGATCAGGTGTTACGGGATACCTGGTAAAAGAACTTTGGTATGTAGACGGTCATACATCTCAGTTTGGTTGTGCGATCGAAGCAATAGCTCCGGTAATGCAGGATCAGAACAGTACAACAGAATTCACTCCTGCATTCTGGATATCTTACCGTTCCCTGCAGCCTTATCTTCCTTACCTGGCAATTCACAGCAGCCTTCCGGGACTAACATTTGATTCTTACTTTAAGAAACGAATGTATAAAGGTCTGATCTACAAAGTCCAGAACCCGGAAAACAAAACTCTTTGGAGTGAATGTGCCGGTTCAGATGATCCGATCACTTGCAGAAAAGAAGCTTCAGCCAAAATACAGGCAGAAATTGATAGTATACCTGCAAGATTATGGGATGCTCCGCTCAAGATTAAAAAAATGGATCCCAGAGAAAAAAAAGCAGCAGAGAGAGCAGCTCAGCGAGAACAGATATTGAAAGAAAGAGAGTTACGTCGTCAGCAACGAAGCCGATAATTTAAGAGGCTAAATCGTAACTTTTGGCATATTTAAGTCAGTAGAAGTCAATTATTTTAACCTTTACTGACTTTTTTGTTTTATTTTTTATATTTTTGATTTCTATTCTAACGTTCTAATAATTAATCTTATGAAGCAATTCTTTAAATTCACTTTCGCCTCATGTCTCGGATTCGGGATAGGCATGATTGTACTGACAATCCTTTCTATATTTATGGTAATCGGAATTACTGCATCGTTAGCAACACTTTCTGAGACTCCGCCTAAGCCGATCGAAAAGAATTCAGTTTTAACGATAAACCTTGATGCAATAATCAATGAAAGGAGCACAGATTATCAGATCCCTTCAATTTTTTCATCTCAGGGAATCAAAGAGATGGGGCTGGATCAGTTAATGAAAGCTATTGAGAACGCTTCTAACGATGATAACATCCGTGGGATCATCCTTGAAGGCGGTGCTGCATTAGGAGGAGGATATGCTACTCAGGAACAACTTAGAACAAGTCTTGCTAAATTCAAGAAAAGCAATAAATTCATCTATGCCTACTCAGACATGTATGCACAGAAAGCATACTACGTTGCAACAATGGCTGACTCAATATTTTTCAATCCTGAAGGAATGCTTGATCTGAAAGGTATCTCATTCGAAACAGCGTTCTACAAAGAAGCTATGGAAAAACTGGGAATTGAAATGCAAATCTTTAAAGTTGGCACTTACAAATCTGCTGTAGAGCCATTCATTGAAACAAAAATGTCAGAAGCAAACCGTGAACAGCTGACAACTTTCTCAAACTCGATGTGGAGTTCAATTAAAGCAGGTATTGCCAAAAACCGTAAAATCACAGCTGCATCAATTGACAGTCTGGCAAATGCGGGCATCATGTTTCAGAAGCAAAATGACCTGCTTTCTGCAAAACTTGTAGATGCACTTGTTTATCAGGAGCAATTCAATGAATTTATCCGGGAAAAAATAGGTTTAACATCAGGAGAAAAAATCAAAAGTGTGAAAATCTCTGATATGGCTAAATCCAATCCGCTTAAATTTAAGTCAGAGCCAAAAAATATTGTAGGTATTGTATATGCAGTAGGAGAAATTGACGGAACATCAACTGAAAGAGTTAATACAAAAAAATTAGCTGAAGAGATATTTAAAATCAAAGCCGATTCAGCAGTAAAAGCTGTAGTTTTGCGTGTGAATTCTCCGGGAGGTAGCGCTTTTGGATCTGAACAGGTGTGGTATGCACTTTCAGAACTAAAAAAAGTAAAACCATTTGTAGTTTCGATGGGAGATATGGCAGCTTCGGGAGGTTATTATATTTCTTGCGATGCAAACTATATTTTTGCAGAACCAACAACACTAACCGGTTCAATCGGCATATTCGGAATGATCCCTAATGCACAGGGGCTTACAAAGAAGATTGGTGTGAATTTTGATCAGGTAAACACCAATACGTTATCATCATTTCCAAGTATGACATCACCGGTTACAGCTCAGGAACGTATGTTGATGCAAAACTATGTAAACCGTGGCTATGCCTTATTTACAAAACGATGCGCAGACGGACGCAGAATGCCAATTGATTCAATCCTGAAAATTGCAGAAGGACGTATCTGGACAGGTGCTACAGCAAAACAACTTGGATTGGTTGACGAATTAGGCGGACTTGACAAGGCTATTGATTATGCTTCTAAAATGGCTGGTCTTTCAGCCAACGAGTATACAACCAAAGAGTATCCGAAGAAAAAAGAATTCTACGAAATTCTAATGGAAGAATATGGTATAGAAGCTGTTAGCCGGTTAGGAACAGTGCTTATCGGAGAGAGTTATAAACATTATTCAGTTATCAACAATATTAAAAATATCGATCCTGTTCAGGCACGTATTCCTTATATGTTCACGATCGAATAGATCACTAATTTATTAATGAATAGTACACCAAAAATACGCAAAGCACTTTTGCCTCTTTCATTTATCTATGGGCTTATTACGAATATTCGTAACCGAATGTTCGACTGGGGCATTTTCACATCAACCAGTTTTAAAGTTCCGGTTGTATGTGTAGGTAATATAACCGTAGGCGGTACAGGTAAAACTCCGCACACTGAATATCTGATACGGATACTCATCCAATCGGGATATAAAGTGGCTGTTTTAAGCAGAGGTTATAAACGAAAAAGCAGCGGTTTTATTCTTTCCGATGAGAGCTCTACTCCTGACAAGATTGGAGACGAACCTTATCAAATGAAAAAGAAGTTCCCGCAAGCAATCGTAGCCGTTGACGGGAACCGTCGCAGAGGGATAAAGCGTATTTTGGAAGCACACCCTGATATTGATATCGTATTACTTGACGATGCTTTTCAACATCGTTGGGTACAACCCGGAATATCAATTTTGTTGATGGATTACAACCGGAAAGTATATGAAGATAAGCTGTTGCCGGCCGGTTCTCTCCGTGAGGATGTAACTGAAATGGAGCGAGCGAACATTATTATTGTTACGAAATCGCCCAAGTCAATTACACCGATGGAGATAAGGATAATTTCAAAATATCTGGAACCACGACCTCATCAGCAACTTTTCTTTACTGATTTTCGTTATAAAAACATACGTCCTGTTTTTCCGGATGTTGCAAAAAAGGAGGAAATTAGTCTGCAGGCATTATCTATGAAAAGGACTTCTGTCTTACTTGTCACCGGAATTGCATCGAATGTAAAGATGATTGATGATCTCAAAGGACACTTTCATGAACTGATACCTCTACCTTTTGGAGACCATCATCATTTTAAAATTCGGGATATAAATACTATATTTAAAAACTTTTCCGAAATCACGAATCCGGACAAACTCATTCTGGTTACGGAAAAAGATGCAGTAAGACTGGCGCATATGACAGATATGACTGACGAGGTAAAAGCTTCATTGTATTACATTCCGATTGAAGTCAACTTTCTGCAGGATCAGCAACAAAACTTTAACTCTAAAATAATTGATTATGTTAGAAAAAATAATCCAAACAGCCGATTATCTAAAAGCGGCTACGACTTATAGACCTCTTGTAGGAATTATTCTTGGATCAGGTCTTGGAGAATTGGTAAACCATATTACTGATCAACAAGTTATCAACTACGAAGAGATTCCTAACTTCCCTGTTTCTACAGTTGAAGGTCACAGTGGTAAGTTGATCTTTGGTAAACTTGGTGGTCGCGAAGTTGTGGCTATGCAAGGACGCTTCCACTTCTACGAAGGGTACGACATGAAAGCTTGTACCTTCCCTGTACGTGTTATGAAAGCACTAGGTATCAGCACCTTATTTGCATCAAATGCAGCAGGTGGCATGAATCCTGACTTTGTTGTTGGCGATGTCATGATTATCAACGATCACATCAATATGTTCCCTGAACACCCGCTTCGTGGTAAAAACTACAAAGAACTGGGCACACGTTTCCCTGATATGCACGATGCTTACTGCAAAGATCTTATTGCAAAAGCAAAAGAGATTGCAAAGGCAAAAGATATTAAACTACAGGAAGGTGTATATTTAGGAACACAGGGACCAACTTTCGAAACTCCGGCTGAATACCGTATG
Source organism: Bacteroidales bacterium (assembly GCA_051646645.1). GTDB lineage: Bacteria > Bacteroidota > Bacteroidia > Bacteroidales > UBA7332 > UBA7332. The sequence continues at coordinate 8,508 of JBOFDD010000366.1, forward strand.
TTCTATCGTATGGGTGCTGACGCAGTAGGTATGAGTACTGTTCCTGAAGTTATCGTTGCACGTCACGGTGGCATGAATGTTTTTGCTCTTTCTGTAATCACTGATATGTGGTATGACGGGAAACCGGTTGAAGTATCACACGAAGAAGTGCTGGAAGCAGCTAACAGCGCACAACCAAAAATGACTGCGATCATGACTGCTCTTATTGAGCAAATGTAATTGGGTTTACAATAAGCATATTCAAAAAGCTATGTCAAAGGATTCTGCGGCATAGCTTTTTACAATTTAATCATATATGGAAGCAAAAAGAACGGATATTGCATCGTTGGGAGAGTTCGGCTTAATCAGCAGACTTACTGATAAGATTAAACTTAAAAATCACTCTTCTGTACTGGGAGTAGGTGATGATGCCGCCATTCTCGATTACAAAGACAAAGAAGTGCTCGTAAGCACAGACTTGCTGCTTGAAGGGATTCACTTTGATCTGACATACGTACCGATGAAGCATCTTGGCTATAAGGCTGCTGTGGTTAACTTCTCGGATATCTATGCCATGAACGGTACTCCGAAACAGATTACTATCGGGCTTGGTGTATCTAAACGTTTCTGCGTGGAAGATATTGAAGCTTTCTACGAAGGCGTTGCTCTTGCCTGTGAAAAATATGGAGTTGATATTGTTGGAGGAGATACATCCGCTTCTGTTACAGGAATGACTATCAGTATCACTTGTATCGGAGAAGGAGAAAAAGAGAATATCGTTCGCCGCAGTGGAGCTAAACCAAATCAGTTGATTTGTGTAACAGGTGATTTAGGTGCTGCCTACATGGGGCTTCAGTTGCTTGAACGGGAGAAAGCAGTTTTCAACGGAGATGCAGAATTCAAGCCTGCTTTTGAAGGCAAGGAATACATCCTTGAGAGACAGCTTAAACCTGAAGCAAGAAAAGACATCATCGAACGTCTGGCTGAAAATGAAATTATTCCAACATCGATGATTGATGTTTCAGACGGATTATCATCAGAGCTTATGCATATCTGCAAAAATAGCGAAGTGGGCTGCCGTGTTTATGAAGATCGTATTCCGATCGATTATCAGACAGCAACTATGGCAGATGAGTTCAGCATGAACCTCGTAACCGCAGCCTTGAACGGAGGTGAAGATTATGAGCTTCTGTTTACCGTTCCGATCGAACTTCACGATCAGGTTTCTGCTATCGAAGGTGTTCGTATTATCGGTCACACAACCGAAAAAGATCTTGGAGCCGCTCTTATTACACGTGATGGCGTTGAGATTCCTCTTAAAGCACAAGGTTGGGTAGCACCTCTTTAATAATTGTTACTCTTTATATATCAGCGTGATGCCTTTCCGGAAGCCTTTACCGGATAGGCTTCACGCTATTTTTTTATTAAAAAAAACCGCAGAAGTTTTGGTAATAAAAAATAATCCTCTATCTTTGCAGTGCAATTGGGAGATAACCCATTGCAAAAGTTTGTCTCATTGTGTAATGGTAGCACAGCAGATTTTGGTTCTGTTAGTCTGGGTTCGAATCCTTGTGAGACAACTAAGAAGGCCGCTGAATCGCTTCCAGATTTGGTGGTTTTCGTCTTTTATAGAGATAGGGTAAATGAAATTCATTTACCCTATTTTTTATTTATAGCAACTTGCTACACTTTTATCTTCAGAATATCCTCCCAGGATGTCGTATATCGTCTGGATAAAAAAGACTGATTGGCTTTGAAAGGAGCAATCCCTTGTGCAGCAAGTACAAGCGTATCGCGTCCATTGCGCATATTAATCTGATCCCAGGCCTTCATCAGGCGGTTGTGCTTTCCCCGGTCAATCTGATCAAAGAGATTCCCCTGCACCTCTGTATTACGCACAATCTCACCTAAAACTACACCGGCTTTCTTATACCCATATCCATCTTTATAAAGAGATGTAAGACTTTTCAGTGCATGCTTCACAATCTCCAATGTACTGTCTGTCGCTACATCAAAAGTAATCAGCCTGCTCTCATAATGCATCGGCTGATCAGGTTTATGTCTGTTGGTCAGAATAAAGATCGTTACGGATTGAGAAACGCATTTCTGAACTCTCAGCTTTGAGGCACACATCGAAGCAAACCGGGCAATATGACTTTTCAACTCTCTTAATTCATACACCTCTTTAGGGAAAGAGCGGGAAGTACAAATCTGTTTTTTCAAAGGAGCAATATGCTCAATCTCAATACAAGGTTCACCATGTAATTCTTTCCATGTTCGCACACCCACAATCCCCATCTGTTTCTGAACCCAGCTTTGCGGAGCCTCACAAAATTGCCAAGCCGTACATATTCCTGCCTGATTCAGCATTTTAGCATAACGACGACCTATACCCCAGACATCACCAACCGGAAAGTTACGAAGTACCTTTTCCACATCTGCCAGCTTATACATAATACAGCAGCCATTTAATTTTGGATATTTCTTACACAACCTGCTTGCAACTTTGGCCAAAGTCTTGGTCGGAGCAATACCCAGACTTACCGGAATACCGGTATTTCTGCGTACCAACTTTGGGATACGCTCTCCGATAGTACGCATCATCTCCATATCCATACCCGAAAAATCGAGAAAAGCTTCATCAATCGAATAAACCTCAATACCGGGAACCTGCTCCCTGAGGGTCGTCATTACCCGCGCAGACATGTCGCCGTAAAGCGGGAAGTTCGTTGAAAAAACACGAACATCATGCAGTTCCACAAGAGCCTTTACCTGATAGTAGGGCTGCCCCATCTGAAGTCCGAGCGCTTTAGCCTCCTGACTGCGCGCAATAATACACCCGTCATTATTGCTCAGCACAACAACAGGAACACCCTCGAGTGAAGGATTAAAAACCCGCTCACAACTCGCATAAAAATTATTACAATCACAAAGTCCGTACATAGCAAAACATCACATCTTTTTTATCAGATACCGCACAACTCCCCAAATCCGAAAATCATTTTCTTCTGTCACCTTTATCGGACGATAAGCCTCATTGGCCGGAACCAGCCAACCAAAATCACCTTCTAACCGGAAACGTTTAAGCGTAAACTCTCCATCAATGAAACAAACAGCCAGACAGCCGTCATAAGGAGACACACTTTTATCTATAATCAGCAAATCGCCGTCGTCCACCCCGTCATTAATCATACTCACACCCGTCACACGGGCAAAAAATGTAGAGGAGGGATTCCGGATCAGTTCTTTATTCAGATCAAGAGATAAGTCAGAAAAATCTTCTGCCGGAGAAGGAAATCCGGCTGCTACACCCGATGCCGCCAATGGTATATTCAATGGCTCACTAACAGCTACTTTTCCAATACTGAGTCTGATACTGTCTTTTGAATTCATAACACACAGTCCATAGAATAATTATTTCACACAAAGTTACTCCATGTATCAGAATGAGTGTTCATATTATTGTTAATTAACTGGTATATAACACATCCTCAGACAAAATAAAAAACAAAAAAACGTTCACCCGCCAAAATGACAAGTGAACGCCTGTTTCTAATTAAAAGATCTTCTTATAAATATGACAATAAGGAGTTGTTCCCTTATGCTCATAATACTGCTGGTGATAATCTTCCGCTTTCCAGAATGTAGATGCCGGACGAAGTGTTGTAGCCACTTTATAGCCCTTACCCTCCAGAATCTTAATGTATTTTTCTGCTATTTCTTTTTGCTCAGGGGTAGAATAAAATATAACAGAAAGATATTGCGGACCAATATCCGGACCCTGCCCGTCAGTCTGAGTAAAATCATGCGTTTCAAAGAAATACTTTACAAGTTCATCATACGATACCTCTTCAGGGTCATAGTCCACTTCGGTTGTTTCAACATGACCGGTAGTTTTGGTACAAACATCCTTGTAACTCGGATTATCCACATGTCCTCCCATAAAACCAACGGCAGTATGTTCAACTCCTTTTAGTTTACGGAAATAATATTCTGTTCCCCAGAAGCAGCCTGATGCAAACCAGGCTTTCGATAATTCTTTTTTCATTTTAATTGTAGGTTTAAGGGATGTTCCGGCAGGAACAAAAACCAAAGATATAGAATTTACACAATGCCGTGTATCTTTAGCTGTAAAACCTTCGTTTAAAAACACATGCCCCAGGTGCGCTCCGCAGTTTGCGCACACAATTTCTGTACGCATACCATCCGGATCCGGAATCCGTATTACAGCTCCGTCTATCTCATCATCAAAGCTTGGCCAGCCACATCCCGAGTCGAATTTATCTTTTGAAAGGTAAAGAGGAGCATTACACTGTTTACATACATAAGTCCCCGATGCCTTATTATTCGTATACTCTCCCGTAAAAGGACGCTCAGTCCCCTTATTCAGAATCACATGCTTTTCAGCATCATTAAGTTTATTGTAGTCCATAGTCTTACTTTTATTCGTTTGAGCACTAAAATCACAAGACACAAAAATCAATAATAACCACAGATAATGTTTCATAACCAGATAAATTTAAAGGCATGAATATTACAATCAAACAATCAACAGATTGTGCAAGTTTAGAGATAAACGATAAAAAAAGCGACCAAAGTGTATTGAATATCGTAATCTTTTGATAGTTATAGGCTATTCTTTCTTTCAATCTTTTATCTTTGCGTAAATTAAAGAAAGGTATATCTATTAAAATAGCGATTGATGAGAGTAACAGATTTAATTAATTCGAGCAAGAAGACAGCTTTCTCTTTTGAGGTTTTACCTCCGTTGAAAGGAAATGGACTGGAAAAAGTTTTTCAGACCATTGACACACTAAGAGAATTCGATCCGAAATATATCAATATCACCACACACCGCAGCGATGTTACTTATAAAACAATGGAGAACGGACTATACCGTCAGGTTGTTGAACGTAAACGCCCGGGAACGGTTGCAGTTGCTGCTGCCATACAGAACAACTACAATATCCCTGCTGTGCCACACGTTATTTGCAGCGGCTTTAGCAAAAGTGAGATTGAATATATGCTGATCGACCTGAACTTTTTGGGAATCAAAGATCTTTTATTACTCAGAGGTGACAAATCAAAAAACGAATCTGTATTCTCAAGTATCACCAACGGACACAAATATGCCGTTGAACTTCAGGAGCAGGTTAACCGCTTCAACGAAGGATTTTTCCTTGACGGCACAAAGATGGACATAGTAGGTGCTCCGTTCACTTATGGTGTGGCAGGATACCCCGAGAAACATGAAGAGGCTCCGAATCTGGATTCGGATATGAACTACCTGAAAGCAAAGGTGGATGCCGGTGCTGAATACATAGTTACTCAGATGTTTTTTGACAATGCGAAATTCTTCGAATTCGTAAATCGTTGTCGCGAAGCAGGTATTAACGTACCAATCATTCCGGGGATCAAACCCATCACAAGCATGAATCAGTTATCCATTCTTCCAAAAATATTCCATGTGGATATTCCGGAAGTATTTGTTAGCGAACTTCGTAAATGCAAAACTCCCGAAGCTGTAAAGCAGGCCGGAGTTGAATGGGGCATCCAGCAGGCAAAAGAGCTGATTGCAAACAATGTACCAAGTATCCACTTTTATACATTGAATGCAACACAAAGTGTGAAAAATATTGCAAAAGAGGTTTATTAAGGATTATTGCAGGAAGGGTAAATATGTTTTTTAATCAGATCATAGGACAAGAGGAGTTGAAAACCCGGTTACGCCATTCGGTCGAAACCGGTCAGATACCTCATGCTTTAATGCTTGCAGGCAATGAGGGAGTAGGGAAGTTCGCACTTGCACTTGCCTATGCCCGATATATTCATTGTACCAACCGGAGCGAAACAGAAGCTTGTGGTGAGTGCCGCTCCTGCAAGAAGTATGATCAGCTGGTACACCCCGACCTTCACTTTGTATTTCCAATCTATAAAAGCGCAACACTGAAGAAAGAAATATGCGATGATTATCTGGCTCAATTCAGAGAGTTCGTGCTGAAAACATCCTATTTCAATTACAACCAATGGTTATCCTTCATTGATTGCGAAAATGCGCAGGGAGCAATATACACAAACGAAGCAAGTGAGATCCTCCGCAAACTGAATCTGAAAACGTTCGAAGCGGATTATAAGATTATGATTATCTGGCTTCCGGAGAAAATGCACGAAAATTGTGCAAATAAAATCCTGAAAATACTCGAAGAGCCACCTGCAAAAACGCTGTTTCTGCTTGTTACCGAGGCTCCCGATCAGATACTGATCACCATTCAGTCCCGCACACAAAGACTGAATGTCCGCAATATTGACGAATCAGATCTTAAAACAGCTCTCGAAAACCGGTTTTTGCTCGAACCAAAAGATTCGAAAGCCATTGCTCATTATGCAAACGGAAATTACCTGAAAGCTTTAGAGTGTATTAGTCTCAGCGATGAGAAAAAGCAATACCACCAGTATTTTGTAAGCTATATGCGTATGGCTTATACGGTCGCTAATCTTTCATCAAAAGACAATCCCGCTCAGAAGTACGATGCATTAAGCTCTCTGAAGCAAATCTCCGAAGAGATTGCCGGAATCGGGCGCGAACGTCAGAAACAGTTCCTGCATTACTGTCAGCAAATCATTCGCGAAAATTACATTGCGAATCTGCAAACACCGGAACTGAATTACATGAATGCAGATGAAGCAGCATTTGCTTCGCGATTTGCTCCGTTTCTGAACGAACGAAATATCGAATCATTCTACGAAGAGTTCTCTCTGGCTGAAGTTCACATTGAGCAAAACGTGAATCCTAAGATGGTATTTTTTGATTTAGCCTTGAAATCAATCGTATTATTAAAAAAATGATACCTTTGTATAATACTCTAATATCTAACTATATATAATATATGAGTTTTAAGTATATCAAGAAGGGTGGATGCTGCATGAACAAATGCGGATGCACTCAGAAACAAGATAATAAACTGAACACGTATGACTGGCTGTGCGATTTGCCCGAAGGTGTACGGGACGAAGAGTTTGTCGAAGTTCAGTTTAAAAATACCCGCAAAGGGTATTACCGCAACACAAATAGCGTGAGCGTGGCTAAAGGCGACCTTGTTGCCGTAGAGGCAACGCCCGGGCACGATGTAGGAACCGTTTCACTTACAGGTCCGCTTGTCCTTCTTCAGATGAAGAAAATCGGCCTGAACCGTGATTCGGAACTCAAACGTCTGTATCGTAAGGTTCGTCCTGTTGATATTGAAAAATATGAAGAGGCAAAATCCAGAGAGCATGACACCATGCTTCGTGCACGTAAAATCGCCGAAGATCTCGGGCTTGACATGAAGATTGGTGACGTTGAGTATCAGGGTGATTGCGGAAAAGCCATATTCTATTACATTGCCGAAGGCCGTGTTGACTTCCGTCAGCT
>JBOFDD010000367.1:0-22580 GCA_051646645.1 Bacteroidales bacterium
ACCATTGTACGTTCGGGGATCCGTAAAGGAGATCAGATCGTGGTGGGTGTGGATAAGATTTCGACCAGGCAGAAGACAGAAGGAACAAGCCTGTTTCCGAAACCGCCTAAAGGTGGTCCCGGGGGAGGTCCGGGAGCAATGATGCATTAGTAGCTGAAATGGGATTAATACGAAGAATTATTTATGAACAATGAAGTAATAAAGATCGAACGGCTGATCCGTACTTTCGAGATGGGCGAAGAGAAAGTGCATGCGTTGCGCGGTATTTCGTTTACAGTCAGAGAGGGAGAGTTTGTTTCGATTATGGGAACCAGCGGTTCGGGCAAAAGTACGCTTCTGAATATCCTCGGATGTCTGGATCAGCCTACATCGGGTACGTATCTAATTGACGGGGTGGCCGTGTCGGGGCTTGATGACAAAGCGCTATCGCTATTGCGGAACCGGAAGCTGGGATTTGTTTTTCAGTCGTACAACTTGTTGCCACGTACTTCGGCCATAGAGCAGGTGGAGCTGCCGTTGCTGTATAATCCGGATGTGAAGTCGAAGGAGCGTCGCGAACGTGCTGTTTATGCACTTGAGCAGGTGGGGTTGCAGGACAGGATGAGTCACTTTCCGAATCAGATGAGCGGGGGGCAGCAGCAGCGGGTAGCCATAGCTCGTGCTCTGGTCAATGATCCGGTTATGATCCTGGCAGATGAAGCTACGGGTAACCTCGATACGCGCACGTCTTATGAAGTGATGTCTCTCTTTCAGGAACTGAACAGGCAGGGTAAAACGATCTGCTTCGTGACGCATGAGCCGGATATTGCTAATTTTACCTCAAGGTCAATACGACTGAAAGACGGGCTGATTATCAGCGATACGAAAATATGTACTCAAAGTGCGGCGAATGCTCTGGCAGCACTTCCAATTCAGCAAGACTATGAAATGGTATAACTATGTGAACATTGCTTACCGGGCATTGATGCGCAATAAAACACGGGCATTTCTGACTATGTTAGGCATTATTATCGGGATTGCATCGGTGATTGCTGTTATCTCGCTGGGGGCGGCATCAACGAATAATATACGGAATGAGATTGCATCAACCGGAACAAATATGATTTTTATATCTCCGGCTCAGCAGCAGCGTGGAGGTATAAATATGGGTGCGGAAAGTGCTAAATCGCTGACAACAGCTGATCTGGATGCTTTGCGCAGGGAGTGCAGACTGATAACTGCTGTGTCGCCTTCGGTCAGTGCAAACGGTCAGCTGGTTTACGGAACGAATAATGCACCGGCTTCGCTGAGTGGAGTAGATGTCTCGTTTCTGAAAATCCGTGATCTTGATCTGAAGAAAGGAATCTTTTTTTCAGCCAATGACGTGGCTACGGCTGCAAAGGTATGTGTGATCGGGAAGACGGTGGTGGATAACCTTTTTCCCGACGGAGCGGATCCGATCGGGAAAACAATCCGGTTTAAAAATATTCCGCTCCGGGTGATCGGTGTGCTCGAAGAGCGGGGACAGAGCGGAATGGGACAGGATCAGGATAATGTGGTTTATCTCCCTTATACGACCGTTCAGAAACGGATGCTGGCGATAACACACTTTAATTCGATTTTTGCAAGCGCCGTATCCGAAGAAGAGTCGGAGGGTGCTGTAGCTGAAATAAAACAGGTCATGCGGCGCTCGCATAAGCTGAAACCCGCAGATACGGAGGATTTTGATATTTTCACGCAGGCTGAAATGCTTTCGATGGTGTCGAATGTGACCGGCATGCTGACTGCTCTGCTGGCTTCGGTAGCTGCAATATCTCTTCTGGTAGGAGGTATCGGTATTATGAATATTATGTATGTAACCGTGACGGAAAGAACCAAAGAAATCGGGCTTCGTATGTCTGTCGGGGCACAGAAACGCTTCGTACTCATGCAGTTCCTGTCGGAATCCATTATTCTTTCACTTATCGGAGGAGTTTTGGGAATCTTGTTGGGTATAATTGTAAGTTATCTGATATCTTTGCTCCTGAACTGGGAATTTGTTCTGAACGGATCCTCGGTAATTCTTGCCTTTGGTGTCTGCTTTGCCGAAGGAATATTTTTCGGCTGGTATCCGGCAAAGAAAGCATCGCAACTGGACCCTATTGTAGCTTTGAGATATGAATAATAGTTCAAAAAAAATACTTGGAATAACCATTCATACGGGTGTGTGGATGGCCTTTCTTTCGATGCCCTATGTGCTGGCATTCTTTACGGGATCGCATGCTCCACCTTTCGATTTCGGAGCACTGGCCATGCCGTTACAGGTGATTGCCGTGTTTTATATCAATTACTGTCTGCTGATTAACAGCTATCTGTTCAGAAAACGTATCTGGCATTTCTTGCTGATAAATCTGGTGATGATAACAGGTATTACACTTACGATGGGATACCTGCGTACATTCTGGGGACCTCCGCCCATGCATCATCATCCGATGGAGAACGAACCGGCAGCTCATATCCTTAAAGAGTTTTTCTTTATTCTGCTTCAATGCTTTTTTGTGGGACTGAGTGTGGCGATAAAGGTAACGGGAAAATGGTATGAGGAGCAACAGCGGGTAAAAGAGCTGGAGAAGGCACGGACAGAGGCTGAACTTCAGGAACTGAAGAGCCAGCTGAACCCGCATTTCCTGTTTAATTCGCTTAATAATATTTATGCACTTATTGATCTGGATAAAGAGAAAGCCAAGGTGTCGGTCATTAGTCTGTGTGAGATGCTGCGCTATCAGCTTTACGAAGCAAACCGCGAGAGAATACCTCTCGAAAAAGAGATTGAGTTTGTACAGAACTACTGTGACCTGATGCTCCTGCGTATTCCGCGCCATGTGGTGTTTGACCTTGATCTCGAGAAAAACTGTTCGGGAAGGACTATTGCTCCGCTTCTGTTTGTGACACTTGTGGAGAATGCCTTTAAGCATGGAATCAGTCAGAATAACCCATCTCATATTTCTGTACGTATCGCCTGTGAGGAACAAGAGATAGTGTGCCTGGTACGTAATACGAATTTTCCAAAAAGCGATAAGGACCGCAGCGGATCGGGTATCGGTCTGGAGAACCTGACACGCCGGCTCGAACTGCTTTATCCGGGTAAGTATGAGTTTGAAACCCGTATGATCGGCGATGAGTATGTTTCACTTTTAAAAATCCGTTCTTAACAATGATACGATGTGCAGTACTGGATGACGAGCCGCTGGCAGTCGCTATTCTGGAGTCCTATATCGAAAAGACTCCCTTTCTGAAGCTTGTCGGTGCATATACGAATGCTTTTGATGCGTTGCGTACTTTGCAGACCGAGCGGGTGGATCTCCTTTTTCTTGATATACAAATGCCTGAACTATCGGGACTGGAACTGGCAGCATCCATTGATACATTTGCAACAAAAGTTGTTTTTACGACGGCATTTGATCAGTATGCACTCGAAGGATTCAGAGTGGATGCGATTGATTATTTATTGAAACCTGTAAGCTACCCCAACTTCCTGCGTTCGGCTAAGAAAGCGCAGCGCCTGATCGAGTCAGGAGTAGACTCTGAGGGTTCACTGGTGGTGAAATCAGATTCACGACTTATAAAAGTAGCTCATACCGATATCCTTTATCTGGAGTCATTACGGGACTATGTGGTTATCGGACTTGAAAACGGAACAGAACTAAAAACTCTTTCCACGCTTAAAGGAATAGAGGCCCTGCTGCCTGTCCCGCCATTCTACCGGGTTCATCGCTCTTTTCTGGTTAACCTGAACAATATAAAAGTAATGGAACGCAATTGCATTGTGTTTGGGAAAAAGCTGATCCCTGTCTCGGAGTCGTACAGGGAGGAGCTGATTAAGCGAATCGATATGAGATAAGACGCAAAAAGCCTCGCAAAAGGATTGTCCTTTTGCGAGGCTTTTTCTATATCAGAATGAAGCTACGATTTCGACCGTAAATTTGTCGTGAAGCAGCTGACTTGTTTTAAAGTCTATTGGCTTATTATTCATGATGTAGTGTTCGTACTGAAAACGAACTTCAGCCTGAACGGGCTTGTTCGTCATACGGAAGTTTACGCCTGCCGTTACACGTTGTACATTGTCAACACCATAAACATTTGATGCAATAGTCTCGTTCTTGTCTCCGGTATCGGCTTTATAAACCATGTTTTTAGCCAGGTCATATCGGAAAACCGGAAGTACGGACTGAGCCAGTTTGTTTTCAGGAAGTTTGAAATCATAGAATCCCTGTATAACCCATGCAGAGCTTCTTTGTTTTTTGAAGGATGTGAATACCTGCTGTGCAAACTCAGATTCCAGAATCAGGCTGTTATACTTATAACGGGCTTCAACATCCCACATATCGGTGCGATACTGATTCTGATATTTACCGAAATAATAGGAGCCTGAAACTTTTAATCCCTCACTCCCTCCGAACTCCTGACGGATATTCATATTAAGCGAGTTGCTCCACTCCGGAGTGTTAATTCCTGATCCATTGAAAATCCCCACAAATGTTTTTGCCGGAAATAAGAGATTATATTTAAAGACGGTATTCAATCCAATATCTCGTGGACCCAGAGAAGACATCTTGTATTTATCGCCATCCTGATAGTAATAGTTTGTAATAAATTTAGCCAGAAGAGAGCGGTTAGCGAAATAATTACTTCCCGGTCCGCGTCCGACCTCCGAGCTGAAATGGGTGAGCTGCTGACCTAATTTGAAATCAACAAACTTGAATGGTGAATAAGTAACCACAGCATCAAAAATAACAATCTTACCTTCAGCGTTTAGTTCCATCTGGCTCAGATAGCTCATGTTGGTAGCAACATTCCCTTTAACTCCTAAACGGGAACTGCGGACGTTAAAACGATAAGATGAATTGTCAAGCGATTTTTCGAATTTAGCTTTTACAACTCCGAATACCTGAGGTTTGTAGAAGCCGGCAGGTTTTTCTTCTTTTTTTGATTCTGTCTGAACTGATTCAGATGCTTCCTGCGCCTGAAGCGACGAGAATGCAATTGCAGATGCAAATAGCAGTGTTAGTACTTTCTTCATAATGAGTTACAAGGATGTTTCTTTTCGGAGTGCAAAAGTAGGTATTATTATTCGAAGAAGCTTGCAATCATTTTGTTTTTTGAAAATAGGAGCTAATCAGAGGAGAATAGATAAGCATCTGTTTTTATGTTTATTATTTAATTATACTTTTACCTATCAATCTAAAAAACAATGCACTATGTACGAATGGGCTAAAGAGATGAATTGCGCAGTAACCGTGTGCGATACAGAAGGAATAATTCTGTTTATGAATGAAAAAGCATGTAAGACCTTTGAAAAATATGGAAGCCTTTTGGGTAAAAACTTGTTTGAGTGCCATAATCCGCAATCGGTAAATAAAATCAGAGAGCTTCTGGCAACCGGTGGAAGTAATGCTTATACGATCGAAAAGGGAGGTGTAAAGAAGATGATTTATCAGACAGCCTGGTTTAATGAAGGTATCGTCGGAGGACTGGTAGAGATTTCAATGGTTATACCCGACGAGATGCCTCATCATGTGAGAGGATGAATGGGTGAAATGTTATCTAATGTATTAATAATTAATGTTGTACTTTGAACGAAACCAAAGGGAATATGTTATATTTGCAGTTGGATATTGCAAAACTCAATAAAGAATGAACAAATGGGATGCTGAAAAAGTAAAAGCAGTTTTACTTTATTTTATTCAAAAATCCGGAGGTCAGATAAGTTATTACAGAGCGTTCAAATTCTTATATTTCGCAACGCTTTATTCTCTAAAAGACTTTGGACGGACGATTGTGGCGGATAAGTTTTATGCGCTACCCTGTGGTCATGTGCCTTCATTTTCGTATGATGTGGTAAAAAAAGCAATTGGACGGACTGATATTTTTAATCGTGATAATCAGAATATCGATTTATTATCGGGTAAAATCAATATGGCAACAGCTGGTGAGCGAATGATTCAATCATCTGTTATGCCGGATATGGATGAGCTCTCCCGTTCGGATCTTCAATGTCTTGATCGTGCCTTTGATAATTATTGCAACTATACGGATGAGGATTTAGAATGTATATCACATGCTGAAGCATGGAATAAAGCTCTTGTTCGCTCTTCCAGAGTTCTGGATATACTCGATATGGCAAAAGAAGCCGGTAGTACGCCAGACATGATTGAATATATTCGAAATAAAGTAGAATTTGATCAAATGATCAGTGCATAATCAAAAGACTCTCTGCCAATAATGAAAAACACGCTTATTGATAAGCTTTCGCCAGAAAGCCTTGAAGCCTTGAATATAGTATCAAAAGAACAATCAAGAACCGGATATATCTATAATGGCTCTTTAGACAGGTCGCATAAAGTTAATACTCAGGATGAGGAGTCCAGGTTCAAGATATTTATTGTTATTGGCGAAGATGAATCCTTTGTTTATGGAGCGCTATTGGTAAACACAACGAATAATCTTAATTTGGCTTTAGGTAATGAATCCTTCATTGCAGCTCACTTCGAACTTTTGGCTTCGAAATATAATCCACCTTTGCGATACGATTCCTGGGTTTGTTGTAATGATATAAAAGCAATACCACATAGCGATTTTATAGAGAAAAATTTTGAATGCCATTGTAAGCTTGATAATGCAGATTTTGCAAAAATAAAAGAACTCGTAAAGGAGCATTGTTCCAAATCTCAAATCAAGCGTTTTAATATAAGATAATACATGAAGATCTGAACATCCTTCAAACAGGATATTCAGATCTTTTTAGTTTGCAAGGCATTGACAATTTTATATTAACCTTTTGTCAAAACAGTATTTAAAACAAGCTAATCCGGAGATATCCGGAACTCTATTCAGCTCTTAAAGCATTACTTATAAGAAAGCTGATTAATGAAAACAGAATAGTTACAAATCTCATATCCTTTTGTTTTTTTAATTTCTAACACAAAGGTCGTTGATAATTGTTTCGGTTTAAATGCATTGGAATGAATAAATTCTTTCATTTTGATTATGGATTATTGGGGATGATGTAACAATCATACAAATTGGTTACAGCGAATTCAGATTAGTTTTAGGACGGGTGACGTGTTATGAATTTGGCGGATTTGGAATCAATTTGTCAGTTTCCTAATCGTCAGGAGTGAGCTCTGCGAAAAATATTTGCCCTGACACAGCTACAGTGTTGCTATGGTTTGTTATGTAATATTCTGTTTATTAGTGCGTTATGTTTTGTTTTGAATTTTAGTTCTTTGATTTTGGAAAATCAAACGTATAAACGCGGGAAAACATACGGTCGAAAATATATTTTCATACGGTCGAATGAAAATTTTCAACCGTATCTCGTGGCAAAAACATACGGTCGTTTTTTCAGACTGCTTCTTTGAGGCCGGAAAAAGGCTATTTTCGTCTGATTTTTACCTTAATTTATGGTTTCTGATGTGACTTTTTGATCAGAAAAAAGAGCTGTTTTGAACTTTCTTTTTGATAGCTGTGTGGCGTTTTCTATGAGCAAAAGGATAAAAATGAAAGGAGACGCTTCCTCACGAAAGCGCCTCCTCACCCTAAAATAAATACCATGAAAAACATTCTATCTAACTTCAGATCCCGGACGAACCGCTTCATTTGGTTGTACGAATCGAAGTTTGCCGTCAGCATCTTCAGCCATCAGGATCATTCCCTGTGACTCAATGCCACGAAGTTTCTTTGGTGCAAGGTTTACAAGAATGCTCACCTGGCGACCGATAACCTCTTCAGGTTTAAAATGTTCAGCGATACCCGACACAACTGTGCGCTGGTCAATTCCGGTATCCACTTTCAGTTTCATCAGTTTCGTTGTCTTCGGAACTAATTCAGCTTCAAGAACTGTACCCACGCGGATATCCAGTTTCATAAAGTCTTCGAACTCGATGTTTGCTGACGCCGGTTTCGGAGTCCATGCATTCAGTTCGTTCGCTTTTTTAGTATCCAGAAGTTTTTGTACTTGTGCTTCTACTACCGTATCTTCGATTTTTTCGAAAAGAAGAGAAGCTTCAGCTAATTGTGTGTCTGCGGCAAGGATGTCCACGCTGCCTAATTGATCCCAGTTGCAAGCCTCCATTCCAAGGAATCCGCGAAGTTTAGCCGCAGAGAACGGAAGGAACGGTTCGAAAGCGATAGCTAAGTTAGCTGCAATCTGAAGAGATATGTTCATGATCGTAGCAACACGATCCATGTCTGTTTTAGCCAGTTTCCAAGGTTCGGTATCAGCCAGATATTTGTTACCGATACGAGCCAGATTCATAGCTTCTTTCAAAGCATCGCGGAAACGGTAATTTTCGAGATTTGCTTCAAGCGCTTTTTTTACATCGGCAAAGTCAGCAAGTGTAGCAAGATCATACTCCGTAAGCTCGCCGCGAGCAGGCACTTTCCCGTCGAAATACTTAGAAGTAAGTACCATCGCACGGTTGATGAAGTTACCAAGAATAGCCACCAGCTCATTGTTGTTGCGAGCCTGGAAGTCTTTCCACGTAAAGTCATTATCTTTTGTTTCAGGAGCGTTGGCTGTAAGCACGTAGCGAAGTACGTCCTGTTTGCCCGGAAACTCCTCCAGGTATTCGTGTAGCCATACCGCCCAGTTGCGTGATGTTGAAATTTTGTCGCCTTCGAGGTTAAGGAACTCGTTTGAAGGAACGTTTTCAGGAAGAATGTAGCTTCCTTCAGCTTTCAGCATAGCAGGGAATACGATACAGTGGAATACGATATTGTCTTTTCCGATAAAGTGTACCAGTTTTGTTTCAGGATCTTTCCAGTAAGTTTCCCAGGTATCAGGAAGCAGCTCTTTTGTGTTTGAGATATACCCGATAGGTGCATCAAACCAAACATAAAGTACTTTACCCTCAGCTCCTTCAACAGGAACAGGAACACCCCAGTCCAGGTCGCGGCTAACGGCACGAGGCTGCAAGCCCATGTCTAACCACGATTTACACTGTCCGTATACATTTGGTTTCCACTCTTTGTGTTCTTCAAGAATCCACTCGCGAAGGAATGCTTCGTGTTTGTCAAGCGGAAGATACCAGTGTTTGGTTTCGCGAAGAACAGGAGTATTACCCGTGATAGCCGAACGTGGATTGATCAGGTCAGTTGCATTCAGTGACGTACCACACGCTTCGCACTGATCGCCGTAAGCACGGTCGTTTTTACAGTGAGGGCAAGTACCGATGATGTAGCGGTCAGCAAGGAACTGTTTTGCTTCTTCATCGTAGTACTGCTCAGATGTTTTTTCGATAAACTCTCCTTTTTCGTACAGCTTACGGAAGAAGTCCGAAGCCATTTCGAAATGAGTTTTCGAAGTAGTACGCGAATAGATATCAAAAGTGATTCCGAATTCTTCGAAAGATTTTTTGATAATCCCGTGATAGCGGTCTACAACATCCTGAGGAGTGATACCTTCGTTTTTAGCCTTGATTGTGATAGGCACACCATGTTCGTCGGATCCGCCGATCATGATTACGTCCTGTCCTTTCAGACGAAGGTAGCGTGTGTAGATATCAGCAGGGACATACACCCCTGCAAGGTGTCCGATGTGTACCGGCCCGTTCGCATAAGGAAGGGCAGTGGTAACAAGAGTACGTTTAAATTTATTTTCTGACATATACTGTTCTAACTCAATTAGCTGTTTTAATTTAATCTCCAGGTTGTACCTTCTTTTCCGTCTTTGATTTCGAAGCCTAAAGCCTGAAGTTCGTTACGGATTTTGTCCGAAGTAGCCCAGTCTTTGTTTGCTTTAGCCTGCTGACGAAGCTCAAGAAGCATGTCAACCGCTTTTCCGTAAGCTTCTACATTTGCACCACCTGCTTTCGCTTCTTCAACCATTCCCATGATTTCGAAAAGGAAAGTTTTGAATAATGCCGTAATCGCTTCGATGTCAGCCTGAGTCATTGATTCATCACCAATTAGGGCTTTGTTGATCAATGTTGTTGCTTCAAACAAATGAGAGATAACGATTGGTGTATTCAAATCGTCGTTCATTGCTTCGTAGCATTTCTGACGGATTGATTCAATATCCACAGTTGATTTATCTGCCGCTTTGATGTGGCTGATATTGTCAAATGCTTCCATCAGACGTTGCATACCTTTTTCAGAAGCCTGAAGTGCTTCGTTACTGAAGTCTACCGTGCTGCGGTAGTGAGCTTGCAGGATAAAGAAGCGGATTGTCATTGGCGAGTAAGCCTGCGCCAGTGATTTATGAGTACCTGTAAAGAATTCGTCCAGTGTGATGAAGTTGCCCAATGATTTACCCATCTTCTGTCCGTTGATGGTAATCATGTTGTTGTGCATCCAGTAGTGAACAGCTTCTTTCCCTTTCGCTGCTACAGACTGAGCAATCTCACACTCGTGGTGAGGGAAAAGAAGGTCCATACCACCACCGTGGATATCGAACTGTTCGCCCAGGTACTTGGTTCCCATAGCCGAACATTCCATGTGCCATCCAGGGAATCCGTTACCCCATGGAGAAGGCCAGCGCATGATATGCTCAGGCGATGCTTTTTTCCACAAAGCGAAATCTGCAGAGTTGCGTTTTTCCTGTTGTCCGTCAAGTTCGCGTGTGGTGCTCAGAAGCTCTTCCACGTTACGTCCTGACAGTTTGCCGTAGTGGTGATCCTTGTTGTATCTTTCCACATCGAAATAAACCGAACCGTTGCTTTCGTAAGCATATCCGTTTTTAAGAATCTCTTCTACATATTCGATTTGTTCGATAATATGACCCGAAGCGTGAGGTTCGATGCTTGGAGAAAGTACGTTCAGCGCATCCATAGCTTTGTGGTAGCGGTTCAGAAAATACTGAACAACTTCCATTGGCTCTAATTGCTCCAGACGTGCTTTTTTAGCAATCTTGTCTTCTCCTTCATCCGCATCATTCTCAAGGTGTCCTACGTCAGTGATGTTACGAACGTAGCGAACTTTATATCCAAGGTGTTGTAAGTATCTGAATAAGATATCGAAAGTAATTGCAGGACGAGCATGTCCTAAATGCGCATCACCGTAAACGGTTGGTCCGCAAACATACATTCCGACATGAGGAGAGTTAAGAGGTACAAATAACTCCTTCTCTCTTGAAAGTGTATTATAAATGGATAGTTTATGTTCCATACGTATAATCATTTAATATTGAATCACAAAGGTAAAAAAAAGATAGAATAGTCGGATAATTTTATCCGCTCATATTCAAAACAGCTTCTAATTCACTCTTTTAGTAATGTATTTGGCGAATCCGAAACGTGCAGCAAACCAGATATGGCGTAATGCAGTAGGGATAACTCCGTAATAACGACTCATGATTTCGTATCTTTCTTTCAGCGACTTCTTGCGCTGAGAGGTGCTTACTCCCCCTTCGAGAAAGTTGGAAATGATCAGATGGGTGTTGTAGATAAAGTTTGCCTTTTTCATACAACGGATACACCAGTCGAAGTCTGCCGAATAGCGGTAACTGAGATCATACGGTTCGCAGATATCCAGTTTGGGCATAAAGGACTGATGGCAAACCAGCATTCCCTGAGTGAAACTTTTCCAGTTGAGCTTTTCCGGAGTTCTCAGGCGGCGCATAGAGATAAAGTTGCCTTTCTCATCCGTAATAGCGGTTTCGCCGTAAATTATATCCGGCTCATTATTCGGGTCAATCAGAGCCTTAATCTTTCCGAGAACATCATCGGTGTTAAATGTGTCACCGGCATTCAGGAAAAGGATATACTTGCCCGTAGCCATTCCGAATGCTTTGTTCATTGCATCGTAGATGCCTTTATCCGGCTCGGAGATGAACTTTGTGATTTCTGATGAGTACTTCTCTATCAGCTCGGGAGTATTGTCCTTCGAAGCTCCGTCTATGATGATATATTCTTTGTCCTTACAGGTCTGGCGCGCCACACTTTCTATCGTCTCCGGAAGGAGTGAGGCTGCATTGTACGTTACGGTAATAATTGAAAATAAAGGTCTCATTATCTGTTCAGGACTTCTTTATAGATTTCTAAATATTTTTCTGCAATAATCTTCTCGCTGTAGGCAGATTCTACCTTGTCGCGCGAAAAGTGTGCGCAGCTTTTATAATTCTCAGGATCGAGTACCCAGTTGATTCCCTGAGCAAGATCATCTGCCGATTTATATTCTGCCACATATCCGTTTTCTTTATGATCAATCATTTCGGGTATCCCACCGATGCGGAACCCTACGCAGGGTTTACCACATGCCATAGCTTCCATGATGGTGTTAGGCAGATTTTCCTCAAGAGAAGGGGTGACATAGATATCAACAGCATTGTAAAGCATGATAATGTCTTCTTCCTGATTGAGGTAACCCACAGCATGGACTTTAAACGGAAGTTTGTCCCGTAATTCATCCTTGACTTTCCCGAATACAACCAGCTCAATATCGTTGCGCTCCAGAGAAAGCTTATCGAGAGCTTTTAGCAAATAGTCAATACCTTTACGTTTGTCGGTAACGTTGAGAGCTCCAAACAGAATCAGCTTCTTGTCATCGGGCAGATTGAAGTGAGCGCGATGGCTCGCTCCCGGGAGAGGGAAAAAACGGGTCGTATCGATCGGATTCGGAATCTGTGTAACCTTTCCTGTAGCTGTTAATAAGCTTTTCTGAGCTAACTCTTTCAGCCAGTTGCTACAACCTATAAATGTCGGGTTAGCAATCGAATACGCGTCTATTTTCTCGTTGTAAACAACGGTTGATAAGTCTTCTTTTTGTGAATTCAGGAACGGACAAGCCGAACATCCCTGCGTGTAGTTTATACAAGTGCGGGCATGATGACAAATACCGGTTACGGGCCACATGTCGTGCATGGTCCATACAATCTTCTTACCCATCTTAGCCAGTTTACGGATTTCAGATAAAGAAATGAATCCCTGATTAATCCAGTGAAGATGGATGATATCGGCATCCTGAACCTCTTTTAGTGCGGATATGGAAAAGCCGCAGTTGGCTGTTGAAACAGC
Source organism: Bacteroidales bacterium (assembly GCA_051646645.1). GTDB lineage: Bacteria > Bacteroidota > Bacteroidia > Bacteroidales > UBA7332 > UBA7332. The sequence continues at coordinate 12,972 of JBOFDD010000367.1, forward strand.
AAAAAGATTTTTTCGGTTGAAGCCGTTGTTCAAAAATATCTGCAACCGTTCGAAGTAGAAACAGAATTTTCCGTACCACGATTTATAACGGCTGTCTACTATACCGATGATAGGATCATTAACTCCTGAACGGTCACGAACGAGCATGTCTGCATCTATTCCGGACTTGCGCAAAGCCATTAACAATCTGCGTGCTGCGATAGCTGCACCTCCGATGTTTTCAGATGTATTGATTAAAAGAACCTTCATGATTATCTCCGTTAAAGAATGAACGAAAAACAAAACGAGCTATTCCTTTTTCCGGAATAGCTCGTAAATGTAAGAATTATTCAGCATCATCTGCTGCAAACTCCATCAAATATGATTTTATGAAGTCATCGATATCTCCGTCCATTACAGCCTGAACATTAGATGTCTGCCAGTTTGTACGGTGATCTTTTACGCGACGGTCATCGAATACATACGAACGGATTTGTGACCCCCATTCGATTTTTTTCTTCCCTGCTTCCACTTTTTGTTGTTCAGCACGGCGTTTCTCTAACTCCATCTCGTATAACTGAGACTTCAAAAGTCGTAATGCATTGTCTTTATTTCCAAACTGCGAACGGCTTTCGGTATTTTCAATAACAATACCCGTAGGAGCATGTCGGAGTCGAACCCCTGTTTCTACCTTATTTACGTTCTGTCCACCGGCACCACTCGAACGGAATGTCTCCCAGGTGATATCCGCAGGATTGATGTCGATTTCGATCGAATCATCCACCAAAGGCACAACGAAAACGGAAGAAAACGAAGTCATACGTTTACCCTGAGCATTGTAAGGCGATACACGAACTAAACGGTGAACACCGTTTTCGCTTTTCAGGTATCCGTAAGCATAATCCCCTTCGATCTGAAGTGTAACGGTTTTGATTCCCGCTTCATCTCCTTCAAGGTAGTTGGATACAGTTACTTTATAACCCTGTTTCTCAGCATAACGGGTATACATACGCATAAGCATAGATGCCCAGTCCTGACTTTCGGTACCACCCGCACCTGCATTGATTTTCAATACGGCACCGAGGTGATCCTCTTCCTGACGAAGCATGTTTTTAAGCTCAAGAGCCTCAACCTTTTCAACCGCCTGCGCATAGATCTGGTCTAACTCTTCTTCTGTAATCAGCTCTTCCTTCAAAAAGTCAAAAGACAGTACAAGTTCTTCAACGGCAGCATCAATATTTGCAAAACCGTTTACCCAACCTTTCAGGTCTTTCACTTTCTTCATCTGGATTTCTGCTTCTTTGGCATTTTCCCAGAATTCAGGTGCATGCGTTCTTAACTCTTCTTCTTCTAATTGAATGGTTTTGCCATCAATGTCAAAGATACCTCCTCAACGCATTCCTGCGTTCCACTACATTCTGTAGTTGGTCTGTCGTTATCATATATAATAATCGTATTAATGAAATTAGTCTTTATACATTGCTTCGATCTCGTTGGCATAGCGATCGTAAACAACGCGGCGTTTCACTTTCAATGTATTTGTAAGCTCACCCGACTCCATGGTAAACGGATGTGCTAAAAGTGTGAAGCGTTTCACCTGCTCGTAAGGAGCAAAAGCTTTCTGTTTATCGTAAATCTGAGTTTTATAAAGCGCAAGAACTTCAGGGTTTTTCACTAACTCCTCAGACGAAGAATAGCTGATTCCTTTTTCTTTTGCAAACTGCTTCAACATATCAAAAGCAGGAACGATAATCGCGCTCACGAATTTACGTTTGTCGGCAACAATAGCTACCATCTCGATATATTTATCTTCGCAAAGTCTGGTTTCAAGAGCCTGCGGAGCAATATATTTTCCGTTTGCAGTTTTGAACAGGTCTTTAATACGCTCTGTCATATAAAGCGTATCGCCTTCTACTTTACCGGCGTCTCCGGTACGGAAAAAGCCATCTTCGGTAAACGAAGCCGCAGTTTCATCCGGACGTTTGTAGTAGCCCTTCATGATGGTTTCACCACGAAGCATGATTTCATTATCTGCACCGATGCGAACTTCGATATCCGGCATTAAGCGGCCTACAGAACCGAAGATGTATCCTGTCTGATCAAAACAAGCAACGGTTGCAGTTGTTTCGGTCATACCGTATCCGTAGCAGATATTGATTCCGATTGAATGAAGAAACTCATTGATCTCGTCCGAAAGCGGAGCTCCTGAAGTAGGGAAGAAGTTCCCCTGCTCAATACCGATTACCGATTTCACTTTTTTGAAAAGCGTATTCTCATAGAATTTATAACGCATTTCTAAAAGAAAAGGTGCTTTCTTATTAAGTCTCACGTAATCCAGATTTCGTTTCTTACCGATCTCAACGGCATGAAACAGAAGCTTGCGTGCAATACCTGTGCTTGTGTTAATCTTTTCCTGTACACCTGTGTATACTTTTTCCCAGAATCGGGGAACACTACACATGACAGTAGGACGAACCTCTTTGATTGTTTGCTGTATCTCAATCGGACGAAGATTGATGTAAGAAACAGCTCCCTTGTACATGATATAATAGAACCATGTCTTTTCAAAGATGTGAGTCAGTGGCAGAAAGCACATTGAGCGATCCTGATCTGTCAGGTTGGTCAGACGAATATCGTGAATGCGGAATGCCTCGGCATAATTTGAATGATGAAGCATTACACCTTTCGGTTCGCCGGTTGTACCCGAAGTATAAAGGATAGAAGCTATATCATCAATAGATGCAGATTCAATGCGTTTCTCAACAATATCATCGAAAAGTTTGTCGTCACTTAACTTCAGGAATTCATCAAAAAATACAGAAGACTGGTCATCATCGTTTAGTACCACCGAACGGTCATAAACAATCAGACGTTTTAGTGCACTTCCGTTTTGCTGAACTTCCCATGCTGTATCATACTGTTGTTGCTCTCCTACAAAAAGAGTAGCTATCTCTGCATGATTGACAATGTAATCTACCTGTGCTACAGAGCTGGTTGCATATAATGGAATATCAATCGCACGATTGCAGTAAATTGCAAAGTTGCTAACAACAATTTCGGGCATATTCTGAGAGAATATACCTACACGATCCTGCTCTTTTACGCCGATAGCAGCAAGAGCTTTAGCGGCTTTTTTTACTTTTTCCGAAAATTCACGAAAAGAAGTAGGAAGCCATTGACCTGTTTCATCGTTACGGTGAAAATAAGCGGTCTTGTCCTGGTATTTTTTAGCGAAGTTACCCGCTATTTCAGACAAATGTTTTAGTTTCATTTTTTCTGTTTATTTGCAATAAATCGTGGCAAAGGTAATTATATTTATCTCAACTCTTTCAAAATCAAAGAGGATCTACGTCATAATATACAATTAGTGATTTAAAACGATCATCTTCTAACATCTGTAAACGAACGCTGTGAAGCTGTTCTTTGACTCTTGCAGGTGAAATATTTGTTTCAATCTTTAACACAATTTTCTTTATATACAGATTCTGGATTCGGGCTACAGGCGGGTTGTCCGGACCTAAAACGCGATCTCCAAACTGGTTGCGCAGACGTATTGCCATCTCATTTGCCATTTTGTCCAACAATATTCCGTCTCTGTGTTTCAGATAAATATAAATCAGACGATAGAATGGCGGATATTTAAACAGTCTCCGTTCTTCCATCTGTTGCGCAAACAGCTCCTTATAGTTGTTTGTGATCACCTCTGTGACAACCGGATGTTTCGGATCTGAGGTTTGCAGAATGACCAGTCCGCGTTTATTCTTCCGTCCCGCACGACCGCTCACCTGTGCCATGAGCTGATAAGCCCTTTCGTAAGATCTGAAATCGGGGAAGTTCATCAGTGTATCTGCATTCAGAATGCCAACTACGCTCACGTTCTCAAAATCAAGTCCTTTCGATACCATCTGAGTACCGATCAGAACCTGTGTTTCGCCGGTCACAAAGCGCTCGATGATTTCCTGATAGGCTTTTTTCGAACGGGTCGTATCCATATCCATGCGTTCGACTTTCACTTCCGGAAAGATCTCGCGCACTTCATCCTCAATCCGTTCCGTTCCATACCCTAATGTATCCAGCGAGTGATGACCACAGGCAGGGCAGATGCGCGTAACAGGCTGCGTGTATCCGCAGTAGTGACAGGTCAGCTGATTCAGTCCCTTGTGATAGGTCAGACTCACATCGCAGTGCTTACACTTGGGTACATAAGCACAAAGCGTACATTCGACAAGCGGAGCAAAGCCGCGCCGGTTTTGAAACAGGATAACCTGCTCATTCTTTTCCAGCGCGCCGTTAACGGCTTCGATAAGCATAGGCGAGAAGCTCGATCTCATTCGCTTCTTACGACGAAGTTCTTTGATATCGACAGGTACTATTTCGGGCAGCTCAATGCCTTCGTGGCGGGTAAGCAATTCTACGAAACCATACTTACCGGTAAGCGCATTCATATAAGTCTCGAATGCCGGAGTAGCTGTGCCCAGCAGCACCTTTGCCTTATGCTGCATTGCCAGAATAATCGCTGCATTGCGGGCGTGATAGCGGGGTGCAGGGTCGTATTGTTTATAGGTGGTTTCGTGTTCCTCGTCCACAATGATCAACCCCAGATCCTTAAACGGAAGGAAAATAGAAGAGCGAACCCCCAGTATAATATCAATATCCTGCTCTTTCAGCAGGTTCATCCACACCTCTGTGCGCTCATTGCCCGAGAATTTCGAATGGTAAATACCGAGCCGTTTACCGAAAACCCGTTGAAGCCTTCCGGTCAGCTGAGTTGTCAGTGCGATTTCAGGTACGAGATAAAGCACCTGCTTGCCCTGAGAAAGCGTATCTTCAATCATCCGTATGTAGATCTCCGTCTTTCCGCTACCCGTAACACCAAACAGTAGCGTAACATCTTTCTGAGTAAACGAAGCCTGTATCTCGTCGTAAGCTTTCGCCTGAGCCTGATTCAGATCATACGAATCCTGAATCGCTTTGCGGTAAGGTGTCAGCCGGCTGACCTCCTTCTTGTAGATTTCAAAAATACCTTTGTCAACCAGCGGTTTCAGATTCGATGCATTGATGTCGGCTTTCTCGTACAGCATCTTTTTTGATACTTCGAGCGGTGTGTCCTGAAGCATAAACTGAGCAAGCGAGATGTAGCTCATGACCACATGAAGCTGCTTAGGCGATCTGCCAAGGTCTTCGTAAACCTTACGAAGTTTATCCTCTTCCTTTCTGGTAAAAGAGAGGCGAACATACTCTTCCTGTTTAGGTGTATATCCGCCTTTTTCCTCTTCTTCATTTTTTAGCGCAGCCGGAAGTGCTGCTTTGTATACGTCGCCGACCGGACAGAGATAATAATCCGAAATCCACTCCCAGAACTTAATCTGGGCAGGTCTTAAAATCGGAAAATCATCACATACCGTCAGAATATCTTTTGCATCATACTCTTCCGGTTTGCGGTCATGAACCTCTACTACAATTCCTGTATAGGTTTTATTCCTTCCAAACGGCACAACAACCCTTGATCCGATCTGTGGTGCGGGCTGAATATCCGTTGGGTAGGAATAGGTGAAGTATTTTGCCATGGGTAATGGCAAAATAACATCAACATACCTTTTATTTATGGTTGAAAACATGTTTAAAACATATTACTTACGCGTTCTACCGCTTTCACGAACAGGTCAATTTCCTCTTTCGTATTGTAGAAAGAGAAAGAAGCTCTTACCGTTCCTTCAATACCGTAGTTCTGCATTAATGGTTGCGCACAATGGTGTCCCGTGCGGACAGCTATTCCAAGCTTATCCAGCAGCATACCCATGTCATAATGGTGGATATCTTTCACAAGGAATGAGATAACAGCACCTTTATGATCCGCAGTTCCATAGAAACGAATACCTTCTATTTTCGATAACTTCTCTGTGGCATAATGAAGTAGTTCAGTTTCGTATGCCTCAATGTTTTTGATGCCTATTTTCGAAACATAGTCTAATGCAGCAGCAAGTCCCACGGAACCTACATAATCCGGTGTTCCGGCTTCAAACTTGAATGGCAGCTCGTTGTAAACGGTTTTCTCGAATGTTACGGTTGCAATCATTTCACCGCCACCCTGATACGGAGGCATCTTGTTCAGCCACTCTTCTTTGCCGTATAATACACCAATTCCGTTTGGTCCATATATCTTATGAGCCGAGAATACATAGAAGTCAACATCCAGAGCCTGCACGTCAACTTCCGAATGTGCGATAGCCTGAGCTCCGTCAATCATAACAGGAACGTTCTTCGCATGAGCAAGACGAATAATCTCTTCAACCGGATTAATCGTACCCAGCACATTCGAAACGTGCATGATCGAAACCAGTTTTGTTTTTTCGTTCAGCATCGAAGCAAACGCATCCATGTCAAGCTCACCTTTCTCATTGATAGGAACTACTCGTAGTTTGATGCCTTTGCGCTGTTCGAGCATTTGCCACGGCACAATATTGGAGTGGTGCTCCATGGTCGAAACGATCACTTCGTCGCCTTCTTTCAGAAAAGCTTCGCCGAAAGAAAAAGCAACAAGATTGATGCTTTCTGTTGTCCCACGGGTGAAAATAATCTCGTGAGCATGCTTGGCATTGATAAATTTCTGCACCTTAGCGCGCGCATCTTCATGCGCCTGAGTAGCAATCTGACTCAGGTGGTGTACCCCGCGGTGAATATTAGAATTCTTATCCAGATAAGCATCATTCATCGCTTCGATAACACAATTTGGTTTCTGTGTCGTAGCCCCATTGTCGAAATAGATTAAATCTTTTCCGTGGATTTTACGTCCCAGTATGGGGAAATCTTTTCGTATTTCTTTTACGTCAAACATACTATTTTACTCTTTAATAAAAGCAGACTCCACTTTTTCGAGTCTCCCTCTAAGGTTAGGCATTTCGGAGCGACGGATACGCAGAGTCATCTGGCAATTCATGTCGAACAACTGATAAACGATTGTCGGCTCCATTTCTTTTACGATACGCATAATATCGTTCATAAACGGATATTCGAAAGCTACAGTAATATCATCTTCAACTAAGCATTCGATGATTTCGCTGTTGTTTATCGCTTCGGCAGCAGCCTCGCGATAAGCTACGATTAGTCCGCTTGTTCCTAATTTAACTCCTCCGAAATAACGGATTACCACGATCAGGATGTTAGTCAGTTCCTTCGAATTGATTTGTCCTAAGATCGGTTTGCCGGCAGTACCGGAAGGCTCTCCGTTGTCGTTGGAACGAAAATCTTTACGCTCGTGTCCGAGCATGTATGCCCAGCAAACGTGACGGGCATCGTAATATTGTTTCTGATATTTCTCTATCTGTTCTTTCACTTCCTCAATAGTAGTTACCGGAATGGCGAAAGCGATAAACTTGCTCATCTTCTCTTTATACCATCCTTCGGCGGTGTCTGCTATTGTTCTATAAGTATCATTCATTTTACAAAAGTATTGATGAAAAGAGTTTGCAGGCTACTGATCAGAGCCATTTATTCTCTTTATACCATTCAATGGCTTCGTTAACACCTTTCACTAAGTCATATCGGGGTGTAAAACCGGTATCTTTCACTAACTCGGATATATCGCAGTTCCAGTTGCGTTGCTTCATAATGCGAAACTTGTCGCCATTGAGCGTGCTTGTTTTTCCGGCTAATTTAGCCAGATTTTCGGCAACAACCGAGACTCCCTTTACCAAAGTCAGAGGAAGCTTCACGGTTATAACAACCTTCTTGTTCAGAGCGTTCTTCGTTATCTCACAAAATTCGGATGATGTATAACACTGACCGTCAGAAATCAGATACTCTTTGCGCTCCAGTTTGCGGTCAATACACAGAAAGATCACATCCACCAGATCCTTTACGTAAATAAAGCTCAGGTATTGCTCGTCGAAACCGGGGACAAAATTGAACCCTGATTTTACGGACTTAAACATGAGGAAATAATCCTTTTCTCTTGGTCCGTATACGCCCGTAGGTCTCAGGATTACATAATTCAGATCTCTCTTTGAGCGAAGATAGTTTTCCATCTTCTGCTTGCTTTTGCCGTAAGCCGTATTCGGTGTCTGAGCCTTGTTCAGTGTGATTGGTTTATCTGAGTTTTCGTCACCCAATCCCATGACACCCAGTGTACTCATGTATACAAATAATTCAGGCTGCATATTGAGCTCAGTAAGAGCTTCTACAAAATTACGGGCAAAATCATAATTGATTTTATCGAAATCGGCTACCTGTTTTACTTTTGTCGCACCTAAGTTATGAACAATATAATCCCATCTCCCCGACTGCTCCTTTATCTGAGACAGTTTTTCTTTCAGCGCTTTTTTATTGTGAAAAGGAAGATCGGTAAATTCAATATGAGGATCCGTTAAATATTCGCGATTGGTTGAAGGGCGAACACCCGCACAGGTGTGAAAGCCTCTTTTCAGGGCTTCCTCAACGATGAATCCGCCAATGAACCCACCTGCACCCGTTACTAATATACGTTGCATAAGTTCTTATCTTAATTATTTAATGATTTGTGCGAAAAAATAGTTACACCGCTAATTTATTCATGCAAAGTTAAATTTATTCTTTAAATATTAGTTACTTTGTAACTTAAACTTCACGGCACAAGAGTTTACCAAAAACGTATCTAACAATGAATGGCTTAGCACGTATTTTGGACTCGGGTAACCTTTTCAAAATGCTTATTGAACTATCTGTCCCGGACGTTCGTTCTTATGCAAGGAGGTACGTATTTAGAATTTAAAATTCATATTAGAACTATGGCTAAAAATGAAACTAAAAATAGGGCTTCCCGATTAAAGAAGTCTCAGATCATGAATATGGTCATCGAGATGTTTAAATCGGGACCAACCAATGTGCTTAATTATAAGCAAATTTGTCATGGGTTAGGCCTGAAAACCACTCCACAGAAACAATTAGTTGTAAATATTCTTGATCAGCTTACTGTAGAAGATTTTCTTGAGGAAGTAGATCTGGGCCGCTTCCGTCTGAAAATGAGAGGCAATATGGTTACCGGTATCTTTGAAAGAAGAAGTAACGGTAAGAATATGCTTGTTCCTGAGGATGGTGGCGAGTCTGTGTTTATCCCTGAAAGAAGATCAAAGAATGCACTGAACGGAGATAAAGTTCAGGCAATGGTATATGCCAAACGAAGAGGAAAAGAAACCGAAGCCGAGATTGTAGAGATTCTCGAAAGAGCTCCACAACGCTTTATCGGTGTTCTTGATGTTTCGGATAACTATGCTTTTGTTATTACAGACAGCAAGGTGCTGGCTAACGATATCTTTATACCCAGAAACAAACTTAACGGGGGTACACACGGACAGAAGGTTGTTGCCCGTATCGTCGAGTGGCCCGAAAACCGAAAAAACCCGACAGGTGAGGTTATTGATGTTTTAGGTAAAGTTGGCGAAAACAATACCGAAATCCATGCAATTCTGGCTGAATTCGGATTGCCTTACAGCTATCCGGAAGAGGTGGCTAAACTGGCTGACCTCATACCCGACGAAATTCCTGCTGAAGAGTACGAACGTCGCGAAGATTTCCGTACGGTTACCACTTTCACTATTGACCCGAAAGATGCAAAAGACTTTGACGATGCGCTTTCTATTCAGAAACTGAAAAACG
>JBOFDD010000368.1:0-5710 GCA_051646645.1 Bacteroidales bacterium
AAACATCTGCCGAAATGGTCGACAACAAGCTATATGCTTACTACAACGCCGGAGCGCGCTATCGTTTTATCGATCGCTACCTGACCATGAAGGTTTCTAACAGTTATAATTTCAGAGCGCCAAGTATGAACGACCTTTACTGGGAACCGGGTGGTAATCCTGACCTGAAGCCCGAAAAAGGATTTTCAAACGATGTCACGCTCGAAAGTAATCCGCAGTTCGGACCGTTTGATCTCCATTTCGATGTATCCTACTTTCACAAGAATATAAGCAACTGGATTATGTGGATTCCGAAAGGAAACGGGGCGATATGGGAACCTGTCAATTTCGATAAGGTGAAATCCCAGGGGGCCGAGGCAAATGCACGTGCGGGTTTTGTATCCGGTAAGTCGCGACACGAACTCTCGTTCAATTATGCTTATACACGATCGCTGAATAATAGCGGACGCGATGACGGAGCGCATGGCATGCAGTTGCCCTATATGCCTGTTAACCGCTGGACAGCGGGTTATAAATACAACCTCTCGGATAAACTTTGGTTTTATTATTATGCACAGTTTACCGATGCCCGTTTTACTTCAGCAGATCAGTCGTACCAGACTCCGGCTTATACCACACATAATGCAGAAGTAGGGTATAACCTGAAACTGAAGAAGGGTCCAGGTATTACGTTCTCGGTAAAAGCAGATAATATCTTTGATGCCTATTACGAAAGTACACAGTATTATCCGATGCCGTTGCGGATGTTCTGGGGAAGGGTAATCCTTACTTTTAAATAGCCCGAAAGCAGGGTGGCCTCAAAGAAAAAGAGCAGGAATTTTCAGAATTTCTGCTCTTTTTCTTTGATTGATACGAACAAAATTCTTTTTCAATCATTATATAACAAAAGATAATAAGATTTTTGAGGATAAGAATATTTATCTTTGTACTTAATTAATAGAAGACAGAATATGAACAAAATTATTTTGGGTTGCTCTTTAGCAATGTCTATGGCTTTCTTTTCTTGTGAAGCCTCAAAGAAAGCATCCGTTACAATGAATGAACTCACTCAGTCTTCATGGAAGTTAGAATCCATGAATAATGTTGTTAATCCTGCATACAGCGAAGGTGATCATTTTACGCTATCATTTTCGGCAGCTGATAGTACAATCAGCGGAGTAGGAGCTTGTAACCGCTATTTCGGTAAAATGAAGTTTGAGAAGGACGGAGAGGTTGAAATTAATATGGGCGGAGCTACCATGATGGCATGTCCGGGCTTAGATCTTGAACAGGCTTTCTTTAAAGTTATGGATGAAGCTGACGATATGAAAATTGTCGATGGCAACCTGATCATGTTAGACGATAAAAAGGAGATCGCTAAATTTGTTCCTTATACAGTTATCACTGATGACGGACACAATGCAGCCAACTCGCTTGACTATTGGGGTACTTATACAGGTACATTCCCCGCAGCTGATTGCCCGGGTATCAACGTAACGCTTACATTGAACCAGGATAGTACTTATACTTGTGCGATGGATTATATTGATCGTAACAGTAAGTTTAACGAACAGGGCAGATATGTTGTAGATAAAAATACACTGATCCTGACTACGGATAAAGATACAACTTACTACAAAGTAGGCGAAAACCGTTTGATGAAATTAGACAATCAGGGCAATCCGATTACAGGCGATATGGCCTCTAAATATGAACTGAATAAAGAAGTAAAATAATGACTTATCAATGTCCTTGCGGATCGGATAAACCCTATGCCGACTGCTGCGGAGCAATTATCGAAGGTCGTATAGATGCTCCAACGGCGGAAAGCCTGATGCGTTCGCGTTATACAGCTTTCACGCTTGCCAATGCTGATTATCTGATGAAAAGCTGGCACAGCAAAACCCGCAATCTCAAAGAGAAAGAAGCGATTCGTCGCTGGGCCAAATCGGTGAAATGGGTTAAACTTGAGATCCTCTCTAAAGTAGCAGGCGAAGAGTCCGATTCAACCGGTTATGTCTCTTTCCGTGCTTTATATATGGAAGACGGAGTGATGGACCAGATTCTCGAAGATTCGTTTTTCGAAAGAGAAAACGGCAAATGGGTTTATGTTTCCGGAAAACATAATTAAAAAAAGAAGGTGTCTGAAATTTGTTTCAGACACCTTCTTTTTTATTCCACCCATAGCAGATCCTCAAACAGAGCATCCGATATAAAAATACCATCGTGGGTGAGGGTATAGAAATCCGGATTTTCGTTTTCGGTTATGCCAAGCCCCTGTCCGGTTTTGATATTTCCGGTTTCAATATGCTTGTTTATCTCACGTACAAAATGCTTGCCGATACGGCTGCTGAAGTTCTCCCGTATATACGAATGGCTGATACCCCATTTCGTGCGGAGTGTCGTAATCACATAGTCGTTGTAGCGGGTTGCCTCGTCAAGTATTTCTGTTTCTGCCTGGTCGGGATCACCGTTTACCATTTCAAAATAAGCATCGAGCGATGACGGATTCCACGATCGGGTTTTTAGATTGTAGGAGTGAGCCGAAGCTCCCAGTCCCAGATAAGGAATGCCTTTCCAGTACGACGAGTTATGTTGTGAATAGAGTCCGTTTCGGGCAAAGTTCGAAATCTCGTACTGCTCGTACCCATGTTCTCTCAGCCGTTTGATCAGCGTCTCGAAAAATGCCAGACTCAACTCTTCGTCAGCTTCCCGGATCACCCCTTCCTGAAGCCATTTATGCAGGATAGTTCCCTCCTCATAGGTCAGGTGGTAGGACGATATATGTGGTACATCCAGCTCCAGAGCCATATCCAGACTCCGGTTCCAGTCTGCCATATCCTGCCCCGGCAAACCATACATCAGGTCTATGCTGATGTTGTTGAATCCATGTGCTTTAGCCAGCGCGACAGCAGCAATGGCCTCTTCTGCATTATGTCTGCGGTTCAGCTTCTTCAGAAATTCATCATTAAAACTCTGGATACCCATACTCAACCGGTTTACACCCACTCCGGAAAGCGTATTCAGCAGCTCCGGAGTGATGTCGTCCGGATTTGCTTCAAACGTGACCTCTTTCAGTTTGCTCAGGTCGAAAGTCGCTCTCAGATGATCAAAAAGCAGTTTTATTTCGGCAGCAGTGAGCTGCGAAGGCGTACCGCCTCCTATATAAATAGTCTCAGGAGACTCCTGCAACCACTCACGGCGCATAGTAGCCTCTTTACATAAAGCTTCGGTGTAGCGTCTTTTTACATCCTCGTGTGTAGATGAGAAAAAGTCGCAATAATGACAACGTTTTTTACAAAACGGGATATGTATATAAATTCCACTCATAATACAAATATACTTTTTTAATAGAAGATATATACCAATACGGCTGACTTTTCAGCTTTTTATCTATATTTGCCTTTCACTAAAGGGGGGGACTCCGAAATACAAAGTATAAAAATTTAATATGATGAAGTTCAGAGCACGTTGCATGCTTTTTTTTAGCTTTCTCGCATTTACACTAACCGCACAGATTAATACGGACAGGGTAATGTCGATAGGAAAGAACGCACTCTATTTTGAAGATTATTTACTGTCTATTCAATATTTCAATCAGGTTATAAAGGTGAAACCTTATTTGGCGGATCCCTACTTTTTTAGAGCAGTAGCGAAACTGGAATTAGGAGATTTTAAAGGCGCCGAAGAGGATTGCTCTCTCTCGATCGAGCGAAACCCGTTTATCACAAACTCTTACGAATGCAGGGGAATTGCCCGTCTTAATCTCGGCGACAATAAAGGTGCGGTCGAAGATTTCGACCGCGGACTGGAATATGCCCCCGAGAATCGCAGTATGCTTCTTAATAAAGCACTTGCGCATCTCGAAATGAAAGATACCGTTGCTGCAGGATCTGACCTGCAAAAGCTGATAACCATTCATCCGAATTTCTACAATGCTTACGTCACACGTGCTTCCTATAATATGGAAGTGAAAGATACAACTGCTGCTGTCAGCGATCTTTCGAAAGCCATTGAAATCGATAAGAATAACTTCTATGCCTGGGCGAACCGGGGACTGATCCGTTATGAGCAGAAAGAGTTTAAAGGAGCTCTTGCCGATATTGATGAAGCGGTGAAATTAGAACCCGAAAAATCGGCTTTGTTCATAAACAGAGGTATCATCCGCTACAACCTGAACGACTTGCGTGGTGCAATGGCTGATTATGACCGTGTACTTTCTCTCGATCCGAATAATGTGATGGGATTATATAACCGCGGATTACTTCGTGCTCAGGTTGGTGACAACAACCGCGCGATCAAAGACTTTGATAATCTGCTGAAACAAGAGCCTGACAACTTCTTTGCTTACTACAACCGGGCCTTGCTTCGTCAGGAAACAGGCGATTATAAAGGGGCTGTTGCCGATGTGTCTAAAGTGCTTAACGAATATCCCGATTTCTTGCCGGGTTACTACCTGCGCTCTGAGATCAAGCAGAAAATGCGCGATACAAAAGGGGCTGAGATTGACTACTGGACAGCTATGGAACTTCAGCGTAAACATGCAGCAGGTAAACAGCAATCTTCTAATCTTGCTTCAAATAATCAGTCCGGATCTTCGTCTAAAGACAGCGACAAGGACAACGATAAAAAAGATAATACGGCACGTAAAAAATCAGATAAAAACATCAATAAGTTTAATCGTCTGATGATGGCTGACGATGCCGGATTTAATTCGAAGTGCGAAAATCAGTTCCGCGGACGAATTCAGGAACGGAATGTGCCGGTTAAGCTTACCGACAATTTCGTGCTTACTTATTATGAACGTGCCGATAAAGTCCGTAATGTTATTCACTACGATAAATTCCTCGAAACGTTCAATAAACAAAGCAACTTTAAGCGAAAACTTATGCTGGTGAATGCCGAACCTCCGCTGAACGAGATTCAGATGGCTGAGCACTTCCAGTCTATTGACGATTTCTCCCGTCTTATAGAGCAGGATAAGCTTAATCCTACCGCCTATTTCGGACGAGCGATTGATTTTATGCTTGTGCAGGATTTTGCCAGCGCACTTGAGGATCTGAATAAAGTGCTTCTGCTTCAGGATAAGTTTGCTCTGGGATATTTCCAGCGTGCAGTAGTACGAAACAAACAACTTGAGTACGAACGTTCACTGACTGATGAATATGACGAGCCGGCTAATAAAAAAGGAATTTCCGGATTCAAGAATCCAGCCGATACGAAGGCGGTCAAATCATCGAAGTTAGATTACGAACTGGTTATGCGCGACTACGATATGGCAATAGAGCTAAACCCACGTTTCGTTTATGCTTATTTTAACCGGGCTAACGCAAGAAGTGCTCAGAAAGATTATCGCAACGCTATTCACGATCTTGATCAGGCTATCCGCATCGACTCTGAATTTGCCGAAGGCTATTTCAATCGCGGACTGCTTTATATCTATCTTGAGCAAAACGAAAAAGGAATATCCGACCTGAGTAAAGCAGGCGAACTCGGAATAGGAGAGGCGTATAATATCATAAAACGTCTGACAGATAAAAAATAATAAGCGAACCGTTTGGCAGAACCGGACTTTTTGCTACCTTTGCACTCACAATATCGCGGGATGGAGCAGTGGTAGCTCGTTGGGCTCATAACCCAAAGGTCATCGGTTCGAGTCCGGTTCCCGCAACACAGAAAAAAGAGACTTCAGCAATGAAGTCTCTTTTTTTCGTTTAGGGAGGGATGATCG
>JBOFDD010000369.1:0-13030 GCA_051646645.1 Bacteroidales bacterium
ATAAATGTTCAGGATATAAATTATTGCGCACTGACGCTTCATTTAATAAGCCCGCTTTCAAATAAACAACCTAATCTGTTAGTAAGGACAAAGAACAAATTAGTTCTTTCAAAGGCATGATTTAGTTTTTTCAAACGTATCTCTTACATTTCCGCTCCGGAGCGGAATTAAAAGCCCTCCGGAGCGCTTATGATTCCGCTCCGGAGGGCTTTTCTAATTCACAGTTTAAATCATCTAATCTGCGCCTATGTATGAAATAACCGAAAGTTTGTTTTGCGTAATTCATGCGGTTGGACAATGAGCCGGGCAGTCCGTAACTACTCTGATATAAATCAGTATTATTTTTTCAATACAAAAGCCAGAGAAAAATAAAAGAGAATTCAAAGAAATTATACCTTTGCCGAAATATTCAAATTTAAGAAAGAAAAAACACACAGCTAATTGGATATGATTCAATAATATGATTATATTTAGGCAATCAACACGAACAGGAATCAGAAAAAACTCTTTCCTAATATATATTCAAAAAAGAATAGCTCTATGAATGGAAATATTGAGAAACAAAATGTGTTAGATAATCGTTATCTAAGAATGGCACGCATCTGGGCGGAAAATTCATACTGTCAGAGACGAAAAGTCGGTGCGCTCATCGTAAAAGACAAAATGATTATTTCCGATGGATATAATGGAACGCCTTGTGGGTTTGATAATATTTGCGAAGATGTAAATACAGGAAAAACATTTCCATATGTACTTCATGCTGAAGCAAATGCAATCACAAAAATAGCAAGAAGCAACAATAGCAGCCAGGGAGCAACACTTTATGTGACTGCTGCACCTTGCATTGAATGCTCGAAGTTAATTATACAGGCCGGAATTATCAGAGTTGTTTATGGCGAAGAGTACAGACTTACTGACGGGATTGATTTATTGAAACAAGCCGGCGTCGAAGTACTATGTATGGAAATTGAATAGAATATTAATATATGAACAAAAGAATTTACTTTCTATTGCCTCTGGTTCTTGCAATAGCAGTGATTATCGGGATCTATATCGGGAATAAATTTAACTTTATCTCGAATCAAAATCAAATGCAGATAGGCGGAAACGTCAAAATGTCTGCCTTGATTGATATTATAAAGAATAAATATGTCGAAGAGGTTTCTGTTGACTCTTTGGTAGAAGAAGCTATTCCTAAGATAATTGCCGGATTAGATCCTCACTCTGTTTACATTCCTGCTAAAGAATTTGAAGCAGCCAATGAAGACCTTGAAGGCAGCTTCTCCGGAATCGGTGTGCAATTCAGCATCATGAATGACTCTGTGATGATCGTAGATGTGGTTAGCGGAGGACCTTCTGAAAAAGTAGGATTAATGCCTGGAGACAGAATCGTCAACATCAACGATACGGCTTTTGTAGGTCCCAAGGTTACAAATGAGAGCGTATTTAAAAAGCTACGTGGCGATAAAGGCTCGAAAGTTAAATTAAGCATCAAACGTGCTACATCAAAATCTCTTCTGGACTTTACTATTACACGCGGAGATATCCCGGTAAACAGTATTGACATCACATATCAACCAGCTCCCGGAGTAGGTATGATTAAGGTGAATAAATTCGGAGCTAACACATACGCTGAATTCATTAATGCCTTAGCCAAGCTGAAAAAAGAGAAAGTAAAAGGCATTGTTATTGATCTGAGAGGAAACTCTGGTGGGTACATGGAAGCCGCTATCAATATGATCAATGAGTTCCTTCCAAAAGATCAGCTGATTGTGTACACAGAGGGAAAATCGTCGCCTAGAAGCGAAGCCCGCTCTAACGGCGCCGGCAGTTTCCAGGAAACACCAATCGTTGTTCTGATCGATGAATGGTCGGCTTCAGCAAGTGAGATTTTCGCAGGAGCAATTCAGGATAATGACCGTGGCACAATCATTGGAAGACGCTCATACGGAAAAGGACTGGTACAACAACAGATTCCTTTTTACGACGGATCAGCCGTTCGTCTGACAATTGCCCGCTATCATGTCCCTTCAGGAAGATGTATACAAAAAGAATACAAACTTGGCGAAAATGAAGATTATCAGGCTGACATTCTAAACCGTTTTATGCATGGCGAGTTTGACACAAAAGACAGCATTAAGCAAAACGAGACTTTAAAGTACGAAACAATCAGCGGACGTACAGTTTACGGTGGCGGCGGTATCATGCCTGATATATTTATTCCACGTGATACAGTTGGTATGAACTCGTATTTCAATACGGTAGTAAACAGGGGCATTATCTACCAGTTCGCATTTGCCTATGCCGACAAACACAGAGATGAACTGAAACAATATAAAGATCACAGAGCATTGCTGGCACATCTTGAAAGTTCAACAATTCTTCCGGAATTTGTTGAATATGCTGAGCAAAAAGGAGTAAGGAGACGCCCATTCTTAATCGAAGAAGCAGAACCTCTTTTACTGAATCAGCTCTACTCTTATACAGCCCGCAATATTCTTGGTGACAACGCTTTTTATCCGATTTTCTTTAAAGACGATAAAGCACTGAACAAGGCTATTGAATTAATCAGAACCGGCAAAACAGTGCCGGTAACAGAAGAAATAATTCTGGAAGAGCAGCCAGCTCATGATTAACAGAATGAGGTCTTCTCAACTTTTGGAAACATAGTAAATAGTTTCTAAGAAACTCAATATCGTTATTAATTTTGTCTCTTTCTTCCTCATTTCTCACTTTACAAGCTTGCAATAGCCCGCTATTGCTTGACTATTAAAGCAAAAATGAGTTTGAAACAACCTAAATTTAATTAACGCCCAAAAGTCGGGATAACCTCGATAAATACCTGAAAAAATATTGATTTTAGCGGCCAAATTCGTATTTTTGCAACGAATATAAATCTCTTGAGTTTATGAAAAAATTAGAACATCTTGTAGCGGAGAAATTATTAAAAGTAAAAGCTGTAAAACTTCAGCCTGCGAACCCTTTCACTTGGGCTTCAGGATGGAAATCACCAATTTACTGCGATAACCGTAAGACTTTATCTTATCCTGCAGTTCGCAACTTTATCAAAATCGAACTTGCCCGTACGGTAATGGAACAATTTCCGGAAGTGGAAGCTGTAGCCGGAGTTGCAACCGGAGCAATCGCACAAGGTGCTTTAGTAGCTGATCAGATGGGATTACCATTCGTATATGTACGTTCGGCTCCGAAAGATCACGGTTTAGAAAACCTAATCGAAGGTGATCTTCGCCCGGGTCAGAAAGTAGTTGTTATCGAAGATTTGATCTCAACAGGCGGAAGCAGCCTGAAAGCAGTTGAAGCTCTTCGCAAAAACGGATGTGAGGTAGTTGGAATGGTAGCAATATTCACATATGACTTTGCTGTAGCTAACCAACGATTTAAAGATGCAAATGTTCGTCTTTTAACTCTAAGCAATTACAATGCTGTAGTAGAAGAGGCATTAAACATTTCTTATATAGCAGAAAACGAAGTCGAGACTCTAAAAGAATGGCGTCGTGATCCGGCTAAATGGGGAGTTGGAAAATAATTGAATTTGAAATAATAATCTAAAGGGACTCACATCTTTTTTTTAGCTATAAAAAGCTGAAAATTGTGAGTCTCTTTTGTCTTAAATAGAATCAGAAAAATGGAAACCTACGTTAGTGAAGTAAAAACAATATATGCTTCGAGTGAAGCTATCTTCAACAAATTATCAGACTTATCAAACCTGGAGAAAGTGAAAGATCGCATTCCTCAAGATAAGATTCAGGATTTACAATTTGACAGAGATACTTGCAGCTTTTCAATTTCACCAGTTGGTAAGGTTGAAATCAGTATTATTGAACGTGAAGAGTTCAAAACAATTAAATTCGGATCGACTCAATCACCTATGGCTTTCAATTTATGGATTCAACTTGTTGAAGTAAGCGACACTGATACACGAATGCGTGTAACTCTTAAAGCTGATATTCCTTTCCTTCTTAAACCAATGGTAGGAAGTAAGCTAAAAGATGGAATTAACCGCATCGCAGATGCGCTTGCAATGTTACCTTATTAATTCTCAAAAGATATTCACCTTTTCTTAATACTGACTACCGGATGGCACAAAAACTCTGGCAAAAAAATATTGATGTAAACAAGGACATTGAACGTTTCACGGTCGGACGTGACCGCGAAATGGATCTTTATTTAGCCAAATATGACGTTTTAGGATCAATGGCTCACGTGAAAATGTTAGCTACAATTGATCTTATTGAGAAGAACGATTTACCTGTTCTGATTAATGCTCTTAAAGAGATTTATATTCAGGCAGAATCAGGTAATTTCGAAATCGAAGATGGAATTGAGGACGTACACTCACAAGTAGAACTATTACTAACACGAAAATTAGGTGATCTTGGCAAAAAGATTCATAGCGGCAGATCGCGTAATGATCAGGTTCTGCTTGATCTTAAGCTTTACACCAGATCAGAAATAAAGACGCTTGCTTCTTTATCATCGCAACTCTTTGACACGCTGATTCAGCAAAGTGAGAAATACAAAGAAGTGCTTATGCCAGGGTATACGCATTTGCAAATAGCTATGCCATCGTCATTTGGGTTATGGTTCGGCGCTTATGCTGAATCATTGGTTGATGATCTTCATCTTCTTCAGGCGGCATACCGTATTTGCAACAAAAACCCATTAGGTTCTGCTGCCGGATACGGTTCTTCGTTTCCATTAAACAGATCGATGACCACAGAACTGCTGGGCTTCGATGCTATGAATTACAATGTGGTCTACGCACAAATGGGCAGAGGAAAGATGGAGAAGTCTGTCGCATTTGCGATTGCATCGATTGCAGGCACTCTGTCTAAACTAGCATTTGATGCTTGTATGTTTAACAGTCAGAATTTTGGATTCATTAAACTTCCTGACGAATATACGACAGGATCAAGCATTATGCCTCATAAAAAGAATCCGGATGTATTTGAACTAACAAGAGCGAAGTGTAATAAGCTTCAGTCGTTGCCGCAGCAGATTATGATGATCACAAATAATCTGCCTTCCGGTTATTTCAGAGATATGCAGATTATCAAGGAGATATTCCTTCCTGCTTTCGATGAGCTAAAAGACTGTTTATCGATGGTAAACGAAATGATGTCTTTGATGAAGGTTAATGAAGATATTCTAAATGATGAAAAATACCTGCTTATATTCAGCGTAGAAGAAGTCAATCGTCTTGCTGCTGAAGGAATGCCGTTCAGAGATGCATATCGCAAGGTCGGTATGGACATTGAAGAGGGGAAATTCAATCATAATAAAGAGATACATCATACACATGAAGGTAGTATCGGCAATCTTTGTAACGATGCGATTCGCATGTTGTTTGAGAAAGTTTATTCAGACTTCAACTTTGATCTTGCCGAAAATGCAGAAAAAGCATTACTTAAATAAAAAAATGACAGGCAGCAGAATAATTCTGCTGCCTGTCATTTTTTAAAATTGATCAAAGTAACCGGAATTACTCAGCATCTTCCTTTATTATATATCTTGATATCAAAACATAGGATACCATTGAAACCAATACACTATTTAATGACGCTATCCCCGGAAGGGCAAAGCTAGCGATAGCACCTAAAGCCCATGATATAACAGCACTCCATCTTATATTGCAAAACTTATGCTGATCCATTTGCAGATATTTCCGGCGATGCACAAAAAAGAAATCAGCTATAATAACTCCTCCAACAGATGGAATCAGAATATTCAGGAAATTAAGCCATCCTACAAAATTATTATACAGAAATACTGACAACATAGTCCCGAGAATGCCATTTGTGAGGACGAAAAACTTTTTCGGCAGCTTGGTTATATTTGCAAACCCGAGTCCTGAGCCATAAATTGCATTATCATTAGTTGTCCAGATATTTAATCCTAACACAACAATGGCCCAAAGAATCATCCCCTGCTTCAACATCACATCTGAAATATCTGATTGCTGATAAAATGCAGAACCTACCGCGCCAAAGAAAAACATCAGCGAGTTTCCGATAAAAAAAGAAAGAACAGTTGTCGAAACAGAAATTTTTGGAGTTTTAGCAAAGCGTGTAAAGTCTGGCGTAAGACTACCCCCACTTATAAAAGAAGCAATGCATACTCCTACTGCTGTTGAAAACGACATGGATTCAGAGGGGATCAGATTCCACCAGGCGTCAAATCCGCCAAAATCAACAAAAGCCTTATTCACAGATACAATTCCTAAAATTGCGATAGCAGGAACGGCAATAGCACTTAACATCGTTAATGCTTTAATACCAAACCAGGCTGTTCCTGTCATCAATAAACCTGCACCCCATATCAATATCCAAAGAGGAACATCAGGAAGAACTTTCTGCACCGGTAAGGCAAACATGGCAACACCAACGCCAAACCATCCTACCTGCGTAAAGCCTAGTAAAAAGGAAGGCAAGAATGAGCCTTTAGAACCAAATGAATAATGAGCAAGGAGATGTGTGGACAATCCTGTTTTTGAAGCAATATAAGCAAGTGTCCCGGTATAACATCCCAAAAGCAGATTACCGATAAGTATTGACAGTAAAAACATTGGAGTTGTAAGTGCTGTTCCTAATTTACCTCCACCCCACATACTCGCAGAGAAAAAAGAAAAACCTAACATAATGACCAGCATAGTCCAGAATCCTCTTTTGCTGTGTGCCGGTACATGTGTAAACTCATATTCACCGGATTGCTTCTTTTCGATCTTATTCATTCTATCAGTTATACGTATTTTTCAAAAAAATCAATTTGCGACTGAGCCATAGTACTCAAATCCTGAGTTCCAAATTTAGCAGCATCAATCATTGGTGTTCGCTCATTTACCAATTCATCAAAAGTCACTCCTTCATCTGCAAGCTTTTTAACATCCTTCCAGTACTCCAGCAAATCTTCAGCATATTCAGAAACCAGAAAAGCTCTTGACCCCGCATCGTAAATTGTACATCGCTCAAGTGGATAGATGGCTTGCTCATATTGAGATTCGATGTATTCAGGAGCCATCAGCGCATCCCTTTTTATCAAATCGGTACCTGTAATCTTAATATGTAGTGGTGTATTCTCGTCCGGCACAATAAAGCGACCTTCAATATACACAATATAACATCCTTCAAATTCAGGGCAAATCTCTTTTAATTTCACACTCATCTTTGAAAGGATCTCTTCAGTTTTGATTCCTCCGATTGTAAAAAACACAATATTACGGATAGAAACGCCTGTGTTTTTTACCTCATCAAGCAGGATTTCCATTCCATGTTCGAGGCTTGTTCCTGTAGCAACTACATCTCCGAAAACAATACTTGAAACAGGTTTTAAATACAGCTTATGATAATCTCCCTCAACAATTTCCCATTCTTCGGGATTATCCTTACAACGTCTTCGTTGGGCACTGATAAAAGATGATGAATGTGAGTTCCATCCAAAAGCATCAGCCAGTGAATCACGAAGTCCGAAATTCAAACCTCCGCGCAATATGTTATAGACTACAGTCTCGTTCTCATTCAGAATAAGATCTGCTGAATTAACCAGGTTGTTCAATGCAAACTCGCAACCTTTTTGTAGTTTGCGGGTATAATCAATACCTAGAATTCTCGGATTATTACAAATAGCTCTTGTCTCAGGAGTAGTGAGGATAAAACGGCGGGTTAATCCGGGAAGACAACCTTCCACTTCATAAACTGCTCTTTCAGTTTGTTTCGCAATCTCGATCATTATCTATCAAATTATTTAATTTCAAAATAAAACAAAACGCATCATCATATAAAGAAAAAGGGAGATAGTTAGCCTTAGCTATCTATCTCCCTTTTTCTTTATATCGCTCTTTTTATATTTAGTCATTAATGCGGAATATTTTCTATTTACAACAAATTATCCGGTGATATCCGGATTCTATTTCCGCATACAAAACTAAATATATAATCCCATCAAACGAAATTGTTTACAAGCTATTCCGAACTTTTATGTATTGTTCAGAAACCAGAAAAAAACATAATCACATTTAGTTATAATGAATTACGAGATGAAAAGTTCATCAAAACAATCAGATAATCAAATGTTTAATAACATTGTTTAGAAACATCACACGAAGTCTTTGTCATCTGTTTTTTTTATATACTTTGGTACAAAAATCTACCATAAGGTGGATTTAAATCTTAATACATCAATGTCATGAAAATTTATCAATCTAATGAAATCAAGAACATCGCTCTGTTGGGCGGTTCTGGTACGGGGAAAACGACGTTGGCCGAATCTATGCTCTATGAGGCTGGAGTTATCAAACGCAGAGGTTCAGTAGACTCTAAAAACACAGTTTGTGATTACTTCCCCGTAGAGCAAGATTATGGATATTCTGTTTTCTCGACAGTTTTTCAGGTTGAATGGATGGGGCGCAAGCTCAATTTTATTGACTGCCCCGGAGCTGACGACTTCGTAGGAGGTGCGATTACAGCACTAAATGTAACAGATACAGCACTGCTTCTTCTGGATGCTGTATATGGTGTCGAAGTCGGTACACAAAATAAATTCAGGTATACAGAAAAGTTGAACAAGCCTGTTGTATTCGTTATCAATCAGCTGGATGAAGAAAAAGCTGATTTTGATAATGCTCTCGAACAACTTCAAGAAGCTTACGGAGCAAAAGTTACACCGGTTCAGTTTCCTATTTCATGCGGACCCGGATTCAATGCATTGATTGATGTATTAACGATGAAAATGTATAAGTGGAAACCAGAAGGTGGTGTTCCTGAAATCACAGACATTCCGGCTGATCAGATGGAAAAAGCCGAAGAATGGCACCAGAGACTCGTAGAAGCTGCTGCTGAAAACGATGAAGCTCTGATGGAAAAGTTCTTTGACCAGGGAACTCTAACCGAAGATGAAATGCGTGAAGGTATTCATTTGGGGATGATTCACCGTGGTATGTTCCCTGTATTCTGCGTTTCAGCTGAAAAAGATATGGGAGTAAGAAGACTGCTTGAATTCTTAGGCAATGTCGTTCCTCTCGTTTCTGAAATGCCTCATGTAAGAACAGTAAATGACGAAGATGTTTCACCGGAAAGCAATGGTCCAACAAGTATCTATGTTTTCAAGACAACAGTAGAACCTCACATCGGGGAGGTATCCTACTTTAAAGTAATGTCCGGTTCTGTAAAAGAAGGCGAAGACCTGGTTAATATGAACCGTGGGACAAAAGAAAGACTTGCTCAGATTTATGCGGTTGCAGGACAAAACCGGGATAAAGTAGAAACAGTACATGCCGGCGATATCGGTGTAACGGTTAAACTGAAAGATACCCGTACCGGAAATACGTTAAATCAAAAAGGCTGCGACTATGTATTTGACTTTATCCGCTATCCGGATCCAAAATACCGCAGAGCAATCAAACCGGCTACTGAAGCTGAAGCTGAAAGACTCAGCGAATTATTGACAAGAATCCATGAAGAGGATCCGACAATTATCGTTGAGCAATCTAAAGAACTGAAACAAACAATCGTACACGGACAGGGCGAATTCCATCTCCGCACAATGAAATGGAGACTGGAGAAAAACGATAAGATGCTGGTTGAATTTATGGACCCGAAAATTCCTTATCGCGAAACAATTACTAAAGCTGCCCGTGCTGATTACAGACATAAAAAGCAATCCGGAGGAGCCGGACAATTTGGCGAGGTGCATATGATTGTTGAACCATTTGTTGAGGGTATGTCTGTTCCGGAAACCTATAAATTCAATGGTCAGGAATTTAAAATTACAGCCCGCGACACTCAGGTAATCAATCTGGATTGGGGCGGAAAGCTCTATTTTGTAAATAGCATTGTCGGAGGAGCTATAGACTCTCGGTTCCTTCCTGCAATTCTGAAAGGTGTAATGGACAGACTGGAGCAAGGACCTCTCACCGGTTCATACGCACGAGACGTACGAGTAATCGTATACGATGGGAAAATGCACCCGGTTGATTCGAATGAGATCTCATTCCGCCTTGCCGGACGTAATGCTTTTAGCCAGGCATTCAAAAGTGCAGGACCAAAAGTACTGGAACCAATCTATGATGTTAACGTACTGGTTCCTTCAGAAAAAATGGGTGATGTTATGAGTGATCTTCAGGGAAGAAGAGCAATAATCATGGGAATGGACAGCGAAAAAGGTTTTGAAAAAATAAATGCTAAAGTACCTCTGAAAGAAATGGCATCCTATTCAACATCTTTAAGCTCCATAACGGGTGGACGAGCATCTTTTACAATGCGATTTGCCTCGTATGAACTTGTTTCTTCCGACATTCAGGATAAATTATTAAAAGAGTATGAAGCTCAGCAAGATGCGGACTAATCGGGGTTTTAGTCAATTAGTTCTATAAAAAAACAAAGCCAATCCAAAAAAAAGGATTGGCTTTGTTTGCTTTTAACATCCAAATTGTTAATTTTGCCAGAAACGTTAATGTGAAAGTTTTTTTATTTTAGGTAAACAATAAAAGAACTTCATTTGTTTATAAAACAAAAGCAACTATAAATAGAGACTAAATATCTTAATCACTCATTTTGAGTAAAGGATGAATATATGAAGAAATCAACCATTTGGTCATTATCTCTGGTATTGATTGCAACTTTCCTCGGCCTGCTGACTCTGCAAATCAACTACTTGGAAGAAATGACCAAGATGAGGAATGAGCAATTTTCCGAGGCTGTTAAACGAAGTCTTTACCAGGTTACGAGGAGCTTAGAAACCGAAGAAACAAAAAGATATCTGGAAGAAGATCTAATAAACAATCCTGCACCATTGTACTACAACTACAATGGATATAACAGGATAGGCACAACCAGTAATTCTTTTGATTTCAACAAACTAAAAAGCAAGAAAACACTGGAAACCGAAGCAATAAATCAAATCCGCAAGGATTACATTTCGGACAAACCAGAATTATATTTATCTCAGAAGCATGGTAAAAATACTATTCAGCAAGCATCAACCGAGTTACAAAATGCGCTGAAAGGAAGATACCTCTATCAACGGGAAGTTCTTGACTATCTAATTTTAGATTTATTATCATCAGGAAGCACTAAACCCTTAGAAGAGCGAGTCAATTTTTACCAATTAAAAGAGTTTTTAAGAGCTGAATTATTAAATAATGGTCTTAATCATATCTTTGAATTTGCCGTTACCGATAAGAATAACAAAATTATTTACAAAACCTCGGGATATAGCCCGACAAGTGGTGATGAGATATTCTCACGCGTGATTTTCCCAAATGACCCTCCGAATAAATACAGTTATCTAAAAGTGTATTTTTCGACAAAAAGGCATTTTTATATGTACGAGTCCATAAGGTTTATGATTCCTTCGTTCATATTTACAGGCGTTCTTTTACTAACTTTCATGTTCACAATTTACTCAGTTGTCAGACAGAAAAAGCTAACTGAAATGCGAACGGACTTCATAAATAATATGACTCACGAGTTTAAGACTCCGGTATCGACTATTTCTCTTGCAGCACAGATGCTCAAAGATCCGGCTGTAATGAAAAGCCCGACCATGTTTCAGCATATTTCGGGAGTAATTATTGATGAGACAAAGCGACTGAGTTTTCAAGTTGACAAAGTTCTTCAGATGTCTCTCTTTGATAAGCAGAAAGCAACATTAAAACTACGGGAAGTTCACTTAACCGAACTACTTAATAATGTAGCCAGCACATTTAAACTCAAAGTTGAACAATATGGCGGAAGCATATCTCTTGATCTTAAGGCAAAAGATGATCTTGTCTACATCGATGAGATGCATTTCACGAATGTAATTTTCAATTTGCTCGATAATGCAATCAAGTACAGCAAACCAGATGTACCATTATCACTTAAAATTGAAACAAAAAATGAATCTGACAAAGTACTGATCTATATCGAAGACAATGGTATAGGTATAAAAAAAGAAAATGTGAAAAAGATTTTCGACCGATTCTATCGGGTACCTACCGGGAATGTACATAATGTAAAAGGCTTCGGATTAGGACTAGCGTACGTTAAGAAAATTATCACAGATCTGAAAGGCTCAATTCGTGCCGAAAGTGATCTGGGTGTTGGTACAAAATTTATTATAACATTATCCACTATAAAACATTAATTATGGAAGAAAAATTGAATGTCCTTCTATGCGAAGATGATGAGAATCTTGGCATGCTACTTAGAGAATATCTTCAGGCTAAAGGTTACGTTGTAGATCTACAACCTGATGGAGAAGCTGGTCTGAGAGCATTTCAAAAAAACAAATACGATCTATGTATCTTTGACGTGATGATGCCTAAAAAAGACGGATTCACTTTAGCACAAGAAATTCGCTCTACTAATTCTGAAATTCCAATCATTTTCTTGACTGCAAAAGCATTGAAAGAAGATGTTCTTGAAGGATTCAAAATTGGTGCAGATGATTATATCACTAAACCATTCAGTATGGAAGAGCTTATCTTCCGTATCGAAGCGATCATCCGTCGCGTGAAAGGTAAGAAAATGAAAGAAGTTCAATTCTACAAAATTGGTAAGTTCACATTCGATACTCAAAAACAACTTTTGATCATCGGTGAGAAACAAACAAAACTTACTACAAAAGAGTCAGAACTACTTTGTTTGCTTTGCGTTCACATGAACGAAATCCTTGAAAGAAACTATGCGTTAAAAACAATCTGGATCGACGACAACTATTTCAATGCAAGAAGTATGGATGTTTACATTACTAAACTTCGTAAATTATTGAAAGACGATTCTGATATTGAAATCATCAATGTTCACGGAAAAGGTTACAAACTAATCGCTCCAGAACTTGAAGCTTAATAAAAACAAAAGGCAACCTCAGGGTTGCCTTTTTTGTTGTACACAATAAAAATCGAGTAGGTAGGGGGATTACTCCCCCGCCCTCTCACACCACCGTGCATGCTCTCGCACACGGCGGTTTCTTTTAACTGTTTAACCTTGCGTGATTTAATGTGAGATTATACAACCCTTCCTCTTCAAACCAT
>JBOFDD010000370.1:0-8450 GCA_051646645.1 Bacteroidales bacterium
TTTCCGGAATAAACTGAAACAGGGCCAGTATCACACCGAAAATGACAGGGATATATTGCATATTTTGTATCAGAACGGTGTTTTTGCCGATGACAATCTCCCAGAGGTGCGACTCTCCTTTAAAAGTAGCTATCCGGTACCAGGTTGTTAAATTGTAAATTAGATAGCTGAGTGAAAGAAGCGAAAAGAACAAAACGACCGGTTTTGTCTTTATCCACTCTTTAAAGTAAATAGCATTTATTGCATTGTTCATATTTTTAGTATTTACCGGTTAAACCAATAAAGATATCTTCAAGGCTCATAGCGACTTCTCTGAAACAGGAATGTTGAATTTGTTTCTCCGTAAGAAATGCTTTTACATCATTTTCGTTCCGATAGCTGTATGTCCGCACATGATCTCTTACCTGTTCTGTATTAAGAAGCAAATCATTCGGCTCTATTTCCTTTCCTGTCGATATAAATTCATAGCAATGAAAGTTACGGGTAAGATTCTCAACAGAGTCCTGTACCAGTATCTTTCCGTAATCCATAATGATACATTCATCGATGAAGCGCTCCATGTCCTGAATGATGTGCGACGTTACAAAAATGGTTTTACCCTCTGCTACGGCATATTCTTTCAGGTAGTCTATGAAAAGCCTGCGATAACCGGGGTCCAGTCCCAGCGAGAAATCGTCGAGAATTAGCAGATCGGCATTCTGCGCCAGAATTATACCTAAGGCAACCTGTGACCGTTGTCCGCAAGACATATTGTAGATCTTTTGCTTCGGACTGATTTTCAGTTTGCTCATCAGGTCGAAATAGATTGTACTGTTCCACTTCGGATAGAAGGAGCGATAGAAACGTTCCAGCTCTTCGATACTCATAAATGTGTATTGCACATGACCTTCCAGAAGTAGTGCGATACGTTGTTTGGTCGCCGGATTCATTGTGGTGATATCCTCTCCGAAAATTTTACAAACACCCGATTTGGGTTTCAGATATCCGCTTAGTATGTTGATGGTCGTAGTCTTTCCCGTTCCATTTTTGCCAAGCAGACCAAGAATTTTCCCTTTGGGAACTGTGAATGAAAGATCTTCATAAATCTTACGGCTACCGTAGTAGTGCGTAAGATTGTTACATTCTATAATATTGCTCATTGTAGTTTATATTTTTAGTTTCAGCCCCACTGTTATGGCGAGGGCTTTCCTGCTTTCTGAAGCAAATTCACCCTGCAATTTTACAAGAGGAGACAGATTGAACTGTTTAAATGAATGGTGATATGAAAAAACTATTTCATTAAATAGCGCATTCCGGGTGAAGTACCTGAAGTCTGGCAGAATCATCTCTCTCGTGATAATGTTTTGCTCAGGACAATTCAATGCTTTGCTCAGGTTCAGACGTAACACATGCAATCCTTCTATCTCAATACTACTCTTTTTCAGGGCTACGGCCAGGCGATAGTTGGTACCCGCTTCGAGAGTAGTCCATTTCTGTAGTAAGGATTGTATGTCTCACTATAAGCACTTCCGCTCAGGTTTCCCCCGATGCGCTTCAGTAATCTTTTCCCATGCAGATGAAGGGTTGACCGGACAGCTACATCCGGCTGGATAATCTCAATCCGTTTCGACCGATCCAGCAATACAGGGATAAATACGCCTGTCTGAGCATTGCTCTGTTCCATCTTATACACTTGCTCAAAACCTCCGGTGTTTTGATATGAGACCTCTAAACGGGTATCCCATTTGTGTTTTCCCGAAGTCATAAACAGGTATCCCGCAGAAGAGGAAATCAGCACCTTTTTATTAAATGCTGAAATTCGTGTGTCACTCTCTTCAATATCCATCTTGCTATATCCGGTCAGCAGCCTGGCATACCAGCCTCTGTGGAGTTGTAGCTGGTAGCTTAACTCTCCCTGAAAACCTGTTCCGAGATAGTAACGGCTGAAGCTGCTTTCTACCGTTGAATACCTGTGATCAAAGAGTCCCATGCCCAGAAGCTGATAGAAGCGGTCTTTGCGTTTGTCTTCTTCTATCCGCATATCCGCATGCTGTTTCCGGCTTTCACCGGACAGAGATATACCAAACAAACCCGATGAGGTATTGTAAATATACCCTGCACCCACACTGATATTCGAGACTGTGTTTTTGGGACGCGGGTCGGAGCTTCGCCAGTGGATACTCCCTTCGTAGTCAATACGGATAGCAAACTTGTGATGCAGGTATCCCGCATGAATTGCGCCGCCCAGAAGGTAACGCTCAAAGGAGTAGTCTCCGCCAATACTGTCGGCAATCAGGTAGGGGTAAAACTCAGGAGCATTTGCAATGCTGCACCACTTTGTATTGAGTTTTTGTCCTCTTCCGTATCCGGCATAACCGCTGAATCCGATTCCTTTTTTATTCAGACTTAAGCCTTTTGCCAGAGCGGATGTCGATTCGGATTTTGTTCCATCCCAGACCGGAGCCATTTGCTTATAATCTGCGAACGTCTGGCTGAGACTAACCTCTCCGCTATTCGGAGTGGTCATGAAATCAAAAACAGGATTTATGCTCCCGATAGAGTCATTTCTGAACAGCTCGTTCGTTTGTGCAGCGGAAGAAAGAAACATCACTCCCGAAATCAGCATGGATATTCTTTTATTTATCATAAGTCGCCCTGACTTTTTATCTCAACGGAGAAGGTGCTGCATTTGGAATAAAATCCTGTGTTGAATTATTTGTATCCTGTAGCTTTCTTTTTCCGTCCACGGTTATCTCTTTTCGTCTGATTGATTTAGCGGTGTTGGCAGCATCGCAGTAAGTGTATCCCTTGTCCAGTCCGCTTGAAAGAGCTTTTAATACCGGACCCTGAGGCTGTGCGCCTTCCACAGCGTCAAGTACCAGTTCGCTTTTAACGCCAATGCGATGAGTCGGATTGCCCGAAGCAGAAAGCGTCGTAAGCATATTTTTCTCCATGTATGTTTTCATATCTTCTTGTGGATGAAAAATCACATATCCTCTGTATCCGCGGTTGTGAAGCAACCAGATTGACTGCGAATAACTAAAGTGTTTGATCAGATTCGGAACCTCAGCCACATCCGTGTCCATCTGATGATCGTCGTACCATTCAAAATCAGCTTTTGAAAGATCTGCCGGAGAGTTCGGGTTCGAAATTTTATGATTTAATCCGTTGGCAGCAATAAGTATGCTTTTACCCGGCATTACCGGATGATCCTTGTCGCTCCCCGGAATAGCATATACGGTCTGTACAGCTACCTGTCCGGGCAGAAAATCAGTCCATGAGGCCGAAGGAGAAGAGTTCAGGTGAGCTGTCTCGGCAATGGCAATCCCATCTGCATAAAGCAGCTCGTCGCTGTTGTTGTAAATTTCAATATACTGATCCTGATTATAACTTTTACCGCTCTCTGTCAATGATCCGGTAAAATAGATTTCGCGGATCACCCAGCCTTTTCCGGTCAGGGATCTTTCCAGATCAACTTTCAGATTCATGTTTTCACCTGATACAGCTACCTGATTCATCGTGCGTTGGAAAATAATTTCTATTCCGTTATCCGTACTTTTTCCTTCAATACTTAAGGTGTAGATCCCCGGAGTAAGAAGAGTGGTTGCTGTTCCTTTTTCGTTGGTCAAAGCTGTACTACTCTTATGCGTAGTTGTATTTGTCCATTCTATCTGATAGCCGTTTAATGATAAGGTCGAAAATTCGGCAGGCAATGCCACTTGTAAATTAACTGTTGTGTCGGCCGATACATTCTCGTCCTGACAAGCAATCAGCATTGCTGCTGCGATACACAGCATGAAATGTTTGAGTAATTTCATAATCGTATTCTGTTAAATTGTTAGTTTTATTTCTGTTCCGAAAAATGGGACACTCCACTTTCGGCTATTTGTATCCAGATTAGTCCGGTACATCGGGTTATAATCCCAGATGCGGTTTACAAAACAGGATATCGTCAGATGTTTGCCAATCTCTTTTGTCGCTTTCAGATTCAATCCCATCGAAACAGGTGTCGTGGTGGGAGTGAAGTAATTATCGCTGAAACGTCGTATCAGCATACTCTTTACCGGATCTGCCGCATCAGTTTCCGTAAACGGAGTTATGTTTCCGCTTTTATCCATGTATGCAAGCGGTTTTCCTGAGAAAGGGAGTGTACGGTTCGAAGTATGCCATACAATCTGCAAGGCACAGGAAAAAATAATACGCTGCGCAGGCAGATGCGTGTTTGCCCAGATTGTTGTGTTTACCTGCTCTTTCTCATTCCCCTGACTCCATTCATAAATACCCACATACGGATAGGGCTTTCCGTTGATTACATAGGAAGGGATATACTGAACGGGGGTACTAGTATCGTAAATCGTACGAAACCACGCTCCGTTAACCTTAATAGTGGTGTGTATCGGTTTGATTTTCGGAAAAATAATCCGGTATTCAACTCCATGTTTTACCACTCTGTCTCCGTTCACCGGACGGCTATAGCTCTTTATAAGCGTATCGCTTACCATGTTGAAATCCGACAGAGCAGGGCGGCCATTCACCGGATTTTTCAACCCATCGTATTTGTTATATACGACCGGTTCATATACCGTGTTGTTTACAAATCCATTGTTGAGTATTTCGTAAAAGAGCTTTCCGGTCACTAAAAAGTCATCCGAAGTTATACCTGCTCCGATTTCAAACTTATTGTTCAGTGCAGGCTTCAGCTCTTTGTTGCTCCGGTCACGTCGTTGGCTGTTCATTATCACCAGCCTGTTTTCGGGTGTTTGTGAAAAATAGTTCAAGGCCACAATATCATGCCAGGTATCCTCGGGATATAAATAACCCAGCGTTGGCATTTTATAATGTTGTCCCCAACCTCCCTCAATGAATGTCGCAAACCTGTTGTTTCCGATTTTCTGTGACGGCAGTTCCCATTTGAAGTTGCTTCGGATCTCCGGATACACCCGGTTTCCCGCGGTGTAGGATTTATCTGCATTGAATAGTCCAGTCAGCCGGAAGCCTCCCTGTAGCATCAGATTGTGATTTCCGGCTTGCCTGTTTATACGGTCTTCAACATATACAGCCCATTTCCCTAATCCGGGGATTTCGTCAAAACTTCTTTTGCGGCTGCCCGGTGAGGGTGGGAGCGAAGCATCATAAATAATGCCTTTTCCCTTGTTCTTTTCGTAGTCGATCTCACCGCCCATTGTAATACGGTGTTTCCACTGTCCGGTTTTTGCAAAGCTTTCCGAGATCAGATTGCCGAAGATCAGAAGCGGGCGTCCGGCAATCGTATATTCCGATATATATTCCGATGGCAGATACGTGCCTTCGTGTTCTCCCTCTATGCCTTCTGCGGGTATAGCAGACTGATTATTTAGTGCCACGATCCGCTTATTCTGAAAAATATCACGGGTTTGTGAAGCCGATACGTTTGCACTTAAGCTTTTCATGAAAGTACCGTTTATCCACCATTTTCCCTCAGTTGAGAAATCCCATCTGGAGAATGTAGCTTCCACTTCTTCTCCCTTTTTCAGAAGGTTCGGATCGTTCTTTTTTCTATCCATACTGTTGGTGAAGTTTAGTCTGGCGCGTAGCGAAAACAGTTGGTTATCCCGCTTAATCTGATTCGAGTAAAGCATTTGCGATGTCAGACGGTTGTATTTTTCAAGCTCATTTCTGACATCCGGACGAGCCTGAGCCCAGTCTATCCCTATATTCACGTTGCCCGTCTTTCCGGGCAGCTTAAACCCTTTGCCGGTATATACGACCTTGTTCAGCGGATCTATTTTAGCACGTACTGTCCAAGGCGAAACCCCTGCTTTGGATTTAATAAGAATAGCACCAGATGTAAGATTACCATATTTTACAGACGGAATTCCGTTTACGACCTCAACCTCTTCAATATGATCAGTTGAAATAGTACGTAAGTCTATACCGCCGTTTACATTCTTCACATGTTGTGTTGCTTCACCTCTGAAGGCTTGCAGATTGGCATTGTTGGTTTGAGGAGTGCCGTCTATTACTATCGACGTGCCTAATGCGGTTGAAGCATCGCTACCCGCCTGGCGCATGCTGATTTGCTGATTTTGCGATAACGATCCGTCAGATAACAGGTTTCCCGGAATCAGCTGAAGGATATCCGATATTCCCGAAGGTTGTATATATTCGAGAGCCGATTTCTTTATCTTGTAATTCGAAAGCTCGCTTTTTGATTCAGCCATCACATTTACCTCTTTGAGCTTGTAGGATTCGGGACTGATCCGGATTATCAGTAAATCTTTTACAGGAGGAACAACCGCTAATTTAGCTGTGCGGTAGCCCAGATAACGAACCTCAAGCGAGAATGGAGAAGAGTCTGCCGGCAGAGCGATCACGAATATTCCATTCATGTCGGTCAGCGTTCCGCTGGCAAGAGCATCTATATATACCGTTGCTCCGATCACTGGTTCGTGGTTTTCGGCATCTATGACTTTCCCCTTCAGTTGTATTGAATTTGCTCCCCATACAACAGGTAAGTTAAGCAGTAGCATTGCTATTTTTATAATCCATCCTTTCATCTCTTTTTCGTCCTCTGTTTTGGTGATGCAAAGGTATGGCTACTGCTTAGGGGGGGGATGCCCATTAGTAGGTGTATTTTTTAAGGAAATAGCTTGTTATAGGTATTTTCATATTTAGCGACGAAAAAGACTTATTTTTTTATTCTCTTAAATGCTTGTTGCTCAGCTCTCTGTTTTGGGTTGAGGTGAAAGGGGCGAAAATAAAGTGGTGAAAAGTTTGCAGGTTAAAAAAATCCGCTACCTTTGCACTCGTTATCAGAAATGAAACACGGTTCCGTAGCTCAACTGAATAGAGCATCTGACTACGGATCAGAAGGTTACAGGTTTGAATCCTGTCGGGATCACAAAAGAGCTGCATCGAAAGATGCGGCTCTTTTTTTGCTACATAAAAAACACCTACTACGTTTCCAAAAAATCAAGACTACCGCGCAATTGAATCCGTATATTCCCGAACAAACAACCGTATTTATTAGTAAGGACAAAGGAGTAATTCGTTTTTTCGAAGGGATGATTTATTTTTTTCAACCGTATTATTTAGATTTCGCATGCGCATGGGTTATAATTCCGATGCGCATGCGAATGTATTCCGATGCGCATGCGAAATGAATCCGGTCCGGAGCGGTTGTGAAATTTCCGGTTTAAATGTACTAAATTAAAGGTAAGAATAAATTAAAACATACGGATGTGCCGGATAGTTAGTACGTATCTCTGATTGAGTTCGTAGTTGTATTTTTTAGCTCCTTGCAAAGCATCGGTTTGCAAGGAGCTAAATTCATTTAGTAAGTAGGTAAATTGATTTTGCTACTGGCTGATTTAATAAATTACTACCCGGAGTTTTATTTTTAGTGTTTCATCCAGCACTATCCAGCACAAGGCTGCGCCAGCCCTTTATGGATAGGGGTTTCTTTCGTGCTGGATGGATTCGTTTATTGGGTTTTCATCCAGCACTAAGATATGCGGTAAATATGACCTCTATTCGCCGTATACCCTCTGAGCAACTTATTCGGAATAATAAGCTTGATTTATCCGTATTAAGCTTTCATTCAGCACTATCCAGCACCATCCAGTACTGATTGTAATTGTTAAATCATTGATAATTAGTTATATATGCGCTTTTGTACTGGATGGTGCTGGATGTGTAGGATAAAAACAAAACTTTTAGTAGTCGTTTTAATTTTTTTCATGCAATGTATTTTCGTTATTTTTTTTGATGAATTTGAATTTTCTTTTTGCAGTTAATAGCAAGCTATTAGCAAAAAAAGAAGGTTCAAAAGGCACAAAAGTTAAAAAGAAAATTACGAATGGTGTCGTAGGGACAGTTGGCAGACCGTCCGTGATGATATCATGTAGTCTGTTTCGTAAGCGTCTCCGGAATAGTCTCTTTCAGGAAATCAAGTTTCAATCTACCTTTGCGGCAATAAAACTAAACAACTTATGGACTTGCCAACTTTTATTGGACAAAAAGTTGAGCTACATTTGAAATTCTTGTTATTTGATTATTTATTAATCTCCAAAACTCCTCAATTGTAAGATTATTCAATGCCGAATGTCTTCGTCTTCGATTATACCATATTTCAATATATTCAAATATGATTTTACTCAACTCTTCTTTAGTTTTTAGTTTATATCCATATATCCGCTCGTTTTTAGGCGTTTTG
Organism: Bacteroidales bacterium; assembly: GCA_051646645.1. GTDB lineage: Bacteria > Bacteroidota > Bacteroidia > Bacteroidales > UBA7332 > UBA7332. The sequence continues at coordinate 8,174 of JBOFDD010000370.1, forward strand.
AAAAAGCTTTCAGCGACTGCATTGTTCCAACAGTTGCCTTTATGACTCATGCTTTGAATATATTCGTGAGAGAGTAAATGGTTTCGAGTCTTTTTACAAGCATATTGAACGCCTCTGTCTGAATGAAATAAAAAAACGGAGAGATGTAGTATAGCACAAACTATAAATACATCTCCCCGGAGTTATTTCTTTGTTATAATTATTAGAACTTATAGCCTAAAGTTATGCCAAAGTTCATATTGCGGGTTGCGGAATATTCTACCAGATCAACAAATCC